>JBFHGF010000602.1:0-1501 GCA_041583335.1 Bacteriovoracaceae bacterium | reverse complement strand
GAAGTGGCGACCATAACCGTCGATGGTCTGACCTTTCACTTCTTCTTCAAAGTGAAGGATATCTTCAATATTTTTAAGCAGTACGCGATCGGGAAAGTGCCCATATTCTTGATGGTAGAGGTAGGTCGAGGCCAAACGATCCCTTAGTCCCAACCAACCGAGTGAATTGATGATGCGCTCAAAACTTAGGCTTCCCTTGAGGTCATAACAGGAGCGAGCGAGTATGGCCTGAAAATAGGGACGATCCCAAAGTTGCTTGCGAAGATAATGGTAACCGTCACCTGTCGTCTGCATATTACTTTTGAGTAACGTACAAAAATCTACGGGTAACTCGACATAATTAAAATACATAGACTTATAATAATTGAAAAAGGGATGGCCGTCAGTTCTAAATTGTGAAGAGTTAAGCGAGAAAAAAGATCAACTACTCTGTGTAAGGGGTGAATTATTTCTCTATCCCAAAACTGGTAATCGCCACTGGAAGAAGTATAATATTTAACTATGAAAGTACCCTTACTCCTTAAAATCGATGTCCAAGATATTTCTCCCGATGCAATCAATGTCATTTTTGATCGCAATCCGATAGGTATTGCGCCGATCATCTTTATCTTAGATGAAGTTGTTTTGCCCCATAAGGAAACCTTTGTAAAAAATTGCCTGCAAATCTTTAAGCAAAGGGGACTTAGCCCCTACTTTCCTTTTCCCAGTTATATCCTCTCTAATGAAGGTATCGCTCATCAGGCCATGCCCCACTTGAGAAGCCTTGAAGAAGCACCCAAGCACTTTATAAAGAAAATCAAAAGAGTTAAAAACCGGGAACAGGCCCTCCTGTCCAAGGCCGATACCTTTCAGTCCCGTACTCAGAACCATTCGGTCACAAGTGACTTAGAATATCTGAGAAGAAAGAGGGAAGATAACCGTAAACTGCGTGACCTATGCCACGAAAAGAACTTTGCCCTCGGTCTCTTAGAAAAACTCAAAGCATAGAATTAAGGCCTAAATATGAGCGACAAAAAAAATAACCCCAATGAAAAGAAGAGAGTTTTCTTAACCGATAAGAAGAAAAGAGAGCTCGAAGGTTTTGAAGACGTACTTGATCTCATTGACAATAATGGGGTTGAAGTCAAAACCAGTAAGAAAGATGCTCAGATTGAAGATTATGAAATCTATGATTTCCTGGAAAAAGAAGTGGCCCGTCTCGAGAAGATTGACCAATTCTTCACCGTACAAATGCCCCTTGAAAAGAAGTACTCTCAAACCAAGGGGTTAATCAATAAAGAAACGGCCGCAGTACAAGACATCAAAGATGAGATTATTGAAATTATCTCCAAAGAAGACTCCAACCTGGCCCAATTCTTGAATCACCTCATTCAAAGGTCCTATTGATTCAACACTAATGAAACTCTGAAAGCGGCTTAAGAAGGATGGGTCCTCCTACATGGGCATACTCTTCTTCGGCCAGATTAGGATAATCATAGCCTTCAAGTTGGCCCGCAAGAAG
>JBFHGF010000601.1:0-1507 GCA_041583335.1 Bacteriovoracaceae bacterium | reverse complement strand
AGCAGTATTTAACTACTATGTACGCGATGATAAAGAGCTCAAGATTGTTAAGAAAGATCTACCTCTTCAAGCAAGTGACCTGAGCGAGTGGAATATCGGTGACAATGTTTTCTTTGAGCAGACAGGTGGAATGCTTTACACGGCCAATATGGGATTAAGTCTTATCAGAACAGGTCTGACAAAGATTGATCAAGGTGCATGGCGAGTTTATGTAGAGAAAATTGATGATGAGAAGGTTCTTGTTTCCTATAGTAGAGCAAGCCTAGATTCAACGGCCCTTTTCACTGGTGCAGTTGGAGTATCTTTATCAACATCTAGCTACAAAGATAAGGGGGCAGGATTCTCTTTCGAAATGGATCTAAGTGACTATCAAACGGCCATGGCCTACGAAGATCTTTTAAAAGGTAACGTAGCTCCAACTCAAAATATGGCAGAAGATTTTCTTAATCCTTTTGTTGAAGAAGTAGATAGTTTTGATTACCTGAATAAAGGAAGTGCTCGTACGAATGTATTTGGGATTCCATTTGCTAACGTAGCAAATAGTAAGGGGACTGTTTATAACTACCTGAATGTAGATAGTTCTAAGAGTGGATACAAGACTGTTTCTGAATACAGTGTATTCTTTAAATCTACAAACGGACGTCTTGTTAACCGACACACTAATATGTCGAAAGCTCTTAAAGTGGGAGTTGCGAAAACTTCTCCACTAGCCGATCCATCAAAAGAGTATATTGATAATATCAATGAAATTGAGTGGTTCTATGAGAAAGATCATGCTGATGGTAAAGACCTCAAAAAGGCGCTTCTCAAATTGAGAAAGGATACTGGGATCAATGTTGCCTTAAGTGCCCCTCGTAGAGAAGACCTTAACTACCTTACGGTTAACCTAAGTGTTAAATCTGGAACTCAGTTCGCTACTGCTTTGGGAAGTCTTTCACGAGTTTCTTCCAGAAGTACAATGATTGCTGTGGCTTCAGAGAGAATCAGTAGTTACCTTGAAAAAGGTGATATTGATGACCTTTGTAATGGCCTGACATCATCTTGTCGCAATAAGCTCATGGGAGAAACGAAAGAGGCCATTGAGAAAATTGCTTCTCTTTCTTCAACATTCAAGAATGTTGGTTCAAAAGACTTCACAAAGAAAGCAGCTAAAATAGGTAGCTTGATTTGGAAAAACCAATTTGTTTTCCAGGCCATTGCTGACAAAATGGCCGCTTGTGGTAGTCAACTTGATCTACAAGTAGCTGGAGAGAAGGTTTCTAACTTCCAGACTCAAGAAGTTTCGGTCTACAACCAAGATCTATGTTTATAATCTAACTTAGGTTATATTAAATAGAAGGGGCCTAATATGGGCCCCTTTTTTTTGGTGAGGTGTAAATTGAAAAAGTGGTTTGACGTTGATTTGAGGTCATTGTGTACTTTTCGTATCTTTCTTGGTTTGACTCTCATATTTGACTTCTTTAATCGGTTTCATCTCGTCCCGGCCTTTTATAGTGATGAGGGGATT
>JBFHGF010000600.1:0-1544 GCA_041583335.1 Bacteriovoracaceae bacterium | reverse complement strand
TTCTGGAGGAAGTCGTTGGTCATGAACTTTTTATTCGTATGCCAAGAGGGGTTCGTTTAACAACAGAGGGGGAAACGCTCTATTGTTACTGTCATGAACTCTTTAATTCGCTAGCAGATTTAGAAAAACGATTGGACCATGGAGATGATCCAATGGCCGGGTCATTGAGAATAGGAACATATGATTCTATTGGGATTTATTTTTGGCCTGATTTTTTAAAAGATTTTCTTCTTAAGTATCCAAATTTATCACTTGAATTAACAACAGGTCTAAGTTCCATTATTCGGGAGAAACTGGAAGCGGGAGAGGTGGACCTTGCCTTTATTGTTCGCCCTCAAGGAAATTCTCAGATTGATGTCATTAAAATTTATGAAGACCGTTTTAAGTTTTATGAAATGGCCAAGGGGAAAAAAGTTTATTCGAATTTAGATGAAGCTCCTCTGATTTTAATGCCTGAGAGCCTTGGTTCCGGTGAGGGGCTAACTGAAATCCTAGAGGGACGAAAACTCTACCAAACATCGTCTCTTGAGTCGGCCAAAGAGCTTTGCTTGAAAGGTCTAGGAGTCGCACTCTTACCTGAGTTGGTGGCCAAGAGTCTATTGAAGGGAAAGAGGATAAAGGAAGTTAGGGGATTGAAGCTAAAAGGAGCGGAGAAAGGTCTCTTTGCTCACGAACTGGGGATTCTTGTCCATAAATCGCGCAGGAATTCGATTTTAGTTAAACAAGTTATTGAATCTATTAAAGTAGATTTCAATTCCAATCTCTTAGGCTAGTATCCTGTAGTTTTTATACCAGACTTTGAATATGTCTTTTTTCCCAAGTAAATTGCGCATTATGAAGAATCAAAACCAATCTATTATTACTCTTGCTCTTGTCTTTATCTTTGCCCTTAGTGGTTGTAGTGATAAAGGGGCTTTTAATTTTAATGATGGTTCAAAAGAAGGTGAGACCAAGCCGATTCTTATCGATGCGAGTGCTGAGGTTACCTATAATTCGCTGAAAGAAATAGTTTTAGAAAATAAATGTTTGAGCTGCCACAATAGTACTCGTTCAAGAGGGGGAGTGGATCTCTCTAGCTATGAGGCGATACTTGCCGCTAAGGGAAAGGGTGGTCAGGTAGTCATCTCAAATGATTCCAGTGCTTCAGTTCTTTACCTTGAGGTTTTTAACGGAACGATGCCTCCTCGAACACCACTTGTTGAAGAGGAGATTGCCTTAATTAAGAATTGGATTGATACGGGGGCGATCGAGGAAAAGCCTAAGGTTCTTCCTTTATCAGAGACCAAGGCCAACTACGCTAATCTCTATGAGCGTATTTTGAAAGATAAATGTATCCGCTGTCATAATAAGGATCGCGCTCGTGCTGATGTAGACCTTTCAAGTTATGAGAAAATATTTGATTATAGCGAGTACTTTTCGGTTGTTACTGAGGCAGGTAATCCCGATGGTTCGGCCCTTTATACCGAAGTATTCAATGGAAATATGCCTCCCCGGGGCAACCATTTGAGTGAGGAAGAAATTGCTTTTATAAAGCGTTGGATTCT
>JBFHGF010000599.1:0-1551 GCA_041583335.1 Bacteriovoracaceae bacterium | reverse complement strand
GTGGATCGCGTCTTTAATGCTAGGGAAGTCAAGGAGGCCCTATCTTACTTGGCCAGCGGCCAATCACAAGGTAAGGTTCTCCTTAAATGGTGATTCGCCGAAAAAATAATAAAATAAGTTTAATATTAACGAGTTAGAAATTCACTTAAGATATGCTCAATCTTATAAATGAGGCCTTTGTAGGAGATATTTATTAAGGCCCAGTATTGCTTAAGTGCTAGTGGGGTTATAAAAAGAAGTCTTATATTGGCCTATTCATAAAATGTCCTTAGGAGTACTTAGTGAGCAATAATGATGATAATCAAGGAAGTAGCAAAGATAATAAACAGAGCATGCATTTCCTAGACTCAATGTTCAAAGAAAGTGATGCTTACGCTTCAATGGACCTTATTGAATCTTTAGTGGAAAAAGGGGTTGGTCTAAATTCCGTTCCCTTGCAACCCCTATACCTTGCCCTTAAGAACCTACCTGTAGAACAGGCCGCAACTTACCTTGAAAAGTTCACCCCCGAGCAGCGTGAACTGATGCTTGATCTTGACCTTTGGTCAAAAGATGAGCTCGATACTGAAGAGTTTGAATTTTGGATCGAAACCTATTCTCAATGTATGAACGATGATGTGCGTACCGAATTTGCTCAAAGCATTGAGTTTCTTCTCTACCTTAAAGGACGCTTTAATATCTGGACTTTTGATGTAGAAGATCCTGAGTATCCCGATCACGATAATTACTTCCTTACGGATGATTCTCTTTTGCTCTTTGAATTTCATGAAGACTTTGGTTTGGTGGATCATGTGCGTGCTCTTATTCGTGAGATCTATTCGGCCCTTGGCGTGGAGAATGCTTACTCTTGGCTCTTTAAGATGGTCTCTGACGGTGCTTCGACAACTCTTGAAGATGAGTACCAGTTGAAGAAGGGGCGCCTCGCAGATGCGGGATTTGTGGATTACTTCTCTGCGCTTGAAATCGATAACCCCCATATTAATCTACAGATGATGGATCATTGGATTAAAACAAAAGAGAAAGTCTCAGTGGGTGTTCATCAATTTTCTAAACAACAAATTCTACCTAAGAAAGCTCTGATCCCATTTCAAGACCAATTTCAATCCTTTGACTCAGAGCTGGTCAAAGTCAACGATGCCAAAAGAAGAGAGTATCTTCAATTTAATTTCTTACGCTTGGTAAACGGAAATATCTCTCTTAATGGCTCCTTCAAAGATGGAGCTGTGGCAATTAATCGGGCGGGGGAAAAGACGAAGGCCATGCTGCAGCGTGGTTTTTCGTATCTCACAGAATATGCTGCAAAAGAGGGACTTCTCAAACTTGATATGGAGGAGAGTCTCTTTGATTGGTTTGATTTTACTGAAGTCTTTCGCATAGGTCGCTCCCTAGTGGCCTTTGGGCAAAAGGATTTAAAAAAGAGCCTCAGGGCATCGCAACTCGATGATGATGAAGCCTTCTATGGACAGCTCATCTCTGACTTCCTCGATCAAAGTTTTGATCGCCCAGTTAAATTGGCCACGAGTTGGAGTGGTACTCCCGCTATTCTTAATT
>JBFHGF010000598.1:0-1587 GCA_041583335.1 Bacteriovoracaceae bacterium | reverse complement strand
TTAGTGTACGGGCATCATATTTTAGATTCTTGTATTTTAATAATTTTCCCCAGTGGAGATATTTGGGGAAAAATATTAAATTGAATAATAAATCCTAAATTAGGCTATATAACCTTTTTAAGGGGTTGGTTTTGAGTAAATTTAAATAGTTTCAATAATATAAGACTTATTTTAAAATGTATCACTTGGAGTAGCATTGTGATACAATTTAAAATATGAAGAATATCCTCTCTCAAATTGAAAAAGAAGTTTTCACGGCCAAAGAAGCTTTGAAAGAGGGCCTTTCTTATTATGAATTAAACCTGTTCGTAAAAGAAGGGCTTCTTATTAAAGTTGATCGTGGGGTTTTTGCTAAGGCCACTACCAAACAAGTGAGTAGTGATAATGAACACTATGCAGTTGTTCTCGCAAAATTAGGAAATCCTTCTGCACTATGCTTATGGTCCGCCCTTGTTTTTCATGACCTAACAGAAGAAGCCCCCGCTGAGATTTGGGTCTATGTTCCGTACGAGAAAACGACTCGGCTTGATATTAGAACAGTAAGGAAAAGAAATCCTCAATGGGATGTTGGAATTGAGACAATCGATGGAGTTCGTGTAACAACTATTGAAAGGACTTTAGTTGATGTTTTACTTGATCGTAGACATTTTAGTGAGGTCCAGGCCTATAAAATTCTAATGGATGCGATTAGGGCGAAAAGGACTACTTTTAATAAGCTCTATGTGATGGCCAAGAAGCTAAATGTCGAGAGACGGCTTAAACGAGATTTCATTCTCTTAGAGGAAACTTATGTATAGTTCTCAGCAATTTAATGCAAGGATCAAAAATGTTGCTCAAGACTTGGGTGTAAGTGATGTTAATAGAATTCGTGGGATTGTAACCCTAGAGCGAGTCATTGGTAGACTTATGACCAATTCTTTTCTTAAAGATCATCTCGTTTTTGGTGGAGGGCTTGTTCTCTTTAAAGAATTAGGAACGGATCGTTATACTCGTGACGCGGATGCAATTATAAGCGGTATTGGAGTAAATGAACTTATCCATGAGGTAGAAACTGCCTTAAGTTCTGATCTTCACGATGGCATGTGGTTTGGAGATGTGACGAATGAGGAACTATCCACTGAAAGTGGCTATGGGGGAATTCGCTTTAAGATTCTTTATAAAATAGGTGACCCTGCGCCTTTTGAAGAAGAAAAGAAGAAGCTCAGAAGAATACACCTTGATGTATCCATTGGAGTAGACTTAGAGGATGTGGCGACTACTAAGGTCACAAAATCAATCATTCCTTCGCTTCACGCGATTGAATGGAAAATTTATCCTCCTGAATTCATCGCTTCTGAGAAAATCCATTGCATTCTTGATCGCGGGGATCTCAATACAAGGGGAAAAGACATCTATGATCTTCCCTATATCTTTGATGAAGTGAGCAACGATGCTCTGCTTAATGCGATAAAAAGGACATTTAGTCTTCGTAAATTTGAATTCTCTTCTTTGTATGAAATAGCTGTTGCCATTGATACGGAGTACATCAAAAAGAATTATGATCTGATTCTTACCGAAAAGAAGCAGTTCTCCTTTGATGAAAGTTGG
>JBFHGF010000597.1:0-1595 GCA_041583335.1 Bacteriovoracaceae bacterium | reverse complement strand
CGTTATATTTGTAGTAGAGTTCTTCGGCCATATGGTAGGCCGCTTCTTCGTGGGCCTTACGGTCGACCAAGATTAACTTGGCAAGATAGAGGATCTTTAAATAAGTCATAAATTGTTCGCCTTCTTGTAGGCGAATTAATTTATCGACATCTTCTACAGAAGTAATTGGCCAAGAGTCTTCACCATAAACTTCTGTAATTTTTTCTTTGTAGATTTCTTTATGAGGTCCATCGATCAGTTTCATCAAACGAGGATAGATAAACTCCGCAGAGAGGGAACCGGTGAGATGGATATGCTCCTCTCTATATTTGTGTGGAAACTGGTGAAAGAAATCAAAGAAAGCATCGCTTACAGGATGTTTGAGTAGAGTGTAGATATCAACTTCATCTTCATGAAAGCCACGCAGAAGTCTTTTGAACTCACTGAGTTGTTTGTAGATCAAAGGGGTCTGCTGCAACTTAGGGGAGAAGGCGAGAAGCTCTAGAGTGTCATAGAGGTTGATTCCATTGGTCTCACTGATGACTTTGGTGAGTTCATGGGATAGGTCTGTTATAAGCTGTTGATTTTGTGGCATAATGGGCCTCTTCTATTTAAATAATTTATCCCATTAGTATATCATACGCCTTCTGTATTTGAGTAAAATTTTCCGTAGCAATCTTGTCAAATTCCGCAGGAATGCCCTTTCCTCTTAGACGATCGGGATGTTTGAGTTTTGCTAAGGTCTTATACTGCTTTTTTATTTGGTCCTTGCCGCTTCCCTTGGGTAAATTAAGGATTTTTAGGGCCCCTTCTCTATCATGTTTATTCTTTAGGGGAGGCAATGGCTCGAGTATTTTGAAGAACTCAACCGTATCTTTAAGCTCTTTGGTAATCACGGAAAGGGATAGCCCTTCTCGGGAAAGCATTGCTTTGATGATAAAAGTATCAGACTCGGCGGGCAGGGCCAGCTGGGTCTTATTTAAGGCCATGGCCAAATCATCACTACGTTCTTGTGATTTAAGTTTTTTGGCGTAGAGAAAGAGGGCCTTCTTAAGATTTTGACGAGAGATCGACCAGGCCCGGCAGCGATTTTCCTGAAAGTCACTATTGTGGAAGAGGTGGCGAAGATAGAGGTAGACTTCTATGCGCAGTACAGTCTGTTTGAGGCCGAGAACTTTCTCATTCTTTCCCAAGAGGATCTCTCTCCTCATTAATTCTTTGAAGGCCTTCACGACTTCAGAATCTTCCACTCGAAAGTTGATTTTGGATGAAAGCTCTTTACCCACTTTTGCAAGAAGTTTACTTTCTCCCCATTGAAAGGAATCCATGATTTGAAGAAGAGTTTTAAGCTCTTCAGTACGCTGTTTGATTTTTTCATCCTTCTTTTTCAAGGAGGAGAGTTGATTGAACTCTTGGTGGAGGGCCTGGGCATAAGGGGAATTTCCTTTTGCTGTGGTTGAAGTTGCACTCATGGGATCAATTTTTACATCTCCCCTTAAGTAGGCCTTCTTTTGCTCAATGAGGTGGTCAAAGTTGATATCAGAATTTTTCTTTCTGCCACCACCAAAGAAAAAGGACTGGAAGTACTCCCCAAAAAGTGGAGCAAAAATCTTGGT
>JBFHGF010000596.1:0-1603 GCA_041583335.1 Bacteriovoracaceae bacterium | reverse complement strand
TACTATGGCGAACGTGCGACGGAATACCTCTTTGGAAAAACACTGGGAGACAAGGCCATTGCTATTTATAAGCTTGTCTATGTATTCCTCATCATCCTAGGACCTGTTCTCACCATCAATCACGTGGTTGAGTTTGCTGATCTGATGTTGCTCTCCATGGCCTTTCCCAATATTCTAGGGATGATTTACATGTCTGGAAAAGTGAAGGCCCATGTGGATGACTACTTGGGACGATATACTTCTGGAAAAATGGTAAAGTATAAGTAAACCTATAAGTATAAGTACAAAATGGCCCTGATTAAGGGCCATTTTTCTTTGACGACCATCGGCCATAAATTTGAAAAAACTGATTTTCTCTATTAAATAAAAACAAGAATAAAATCGGACTTGGAACCAAAAAGTAAAAGACTAGACAAGAAGTCTATCTATGCTTTCATGCTAGGAACTGATCTTATATGAAGATATATTAGTAAGATCCCCTAGAACGAGGTTTAAGGTGAGTTCTATTAAGAAATTAGCAAAAGCATTAGGGAAGAGAAAATTGGCCGCTGAAGCTTCAGCTGATATGAAGTATATCCCCCAAGATAAAATTCAAAACTTTGTACGAAAGTCTTTAAATTTACTCTTCCCCAATAGAGTGCGCCACGTCTACCAAAATGAAGAAGAACTCGAGACAGACTTGCGAGAGATCAAAGTTCTTCTAGAGGATTTACTCTCCTCGCTTCCCGCCTCTCAAGCAGGAACAGAGGTTGGTAAACTGTGTGAAAAGTTTATTGAGAGTTTCCCTAAACTCTACGATCTTATTTTACTCGATATGCAAGCGGCCTTTGATGGCGACCCCGCTGCCTCTTCCTTAGAAGAAGTGGTTCATTGCTACCCTGGTCCCTATGCCATTGCCATCTATCGTCTGGCCCATGAACTCTATCGGCTCGAAGTTTCCACCCTACCACGTATCCTTACGGAACTTGCTCATCAGAAAACGGGAATAGATATCCACCCAGGTGCTGAAATTGGAGAATCTTTTTTCATCGATCATGGAACAGGAGTGGTCATTGGAGAAACATCCGTTATTGGCAAGAACGTCAAAGTCTACCAAGGGGTTACATTGGGGGCCTTGAGTGTGGAGAAATCCATGGCCAAGAAAAAACGCCATCCCACCATTGAAGAGGGCTGTGTGATTTACGCCCATGCCACTATTTTGGGGGGGCAAACGAATATTGGAAAAGAGAGTGTGATCGGAGGAAACGTGTGGCTCACCCGCTCCATTCCCGCCCACTCCCTCGTCTATCACCAATCTGAAATTAAACATGACTACAAAGAAGACTTTAAAGGACTGCAGGAGTTAACCTATGAAATATAATAATATCCTCGAAACAATTGGAAATACTCCCATCGTTAAAATTAACCATCTCTTTCCTGAAGCGAGAGAGCGAAAAATTGATATTTGGATTAAGGTCGAGCGCTTTAACCCCGGCAGCTCCATCAAAGACAGAATTGCACTGGCGATGATTGAAGATGCAGAAGAGAAAGGTTTACTTAGTGCAGGCAGTACCATCATTGAGCCAACCTCGGGTAACACTGGAGTTGGACTGGCCATGGTCGC
>JBFHGF010000595.1:0-1604 GCA_041583335.1 Bacteriovoracaceae bacterium | reverse complement strand
CTTTTTACTGCTGTATTTTTAGAAGAAAGTCCGTTTAACAGACGGACAATTTTGTGTATAAACCAATTATTTTTATAAAATATCATGAAGATTGATGTATTACTAGGGCTACAATGGGGCGACGAAGGTAAAGGAAAAGTTGTAGATGTTTTAACCCCAAAATATGATGTTGTAGCGCGCTTTCAGGGTGGACCAAATGCTGGACACACACTTGAATTCAATGGCGAGAAGTACGTATTACGTTCAATCCCATCTGGTATTTTCCAAGGAGACAAGATAAACGTTATTGGTAATGGAGTTGTTTTAGACCCTGCCCTATTTAAAGGGGAGATTGAAGGCTTAGAAAAATCTGGTCACAACCTTAAGGAGCGTTTATACATATCAAAAAAAGCACACCTAATCCTTCCTACTCACAGATTACTTGATGCAGCATACGAAAGTGCAAAAGGTGATTCAAAGATTGGAACAACCGGAAAAGGTATTGGCCCGGCCTACGAAGATAAGACCTCTCGAAAGGGACTTAAACTCAAAGACCTCCTCGATAAGAAAGTTCTTGAGCAAAAGCTTCGTGACAATATGATTGAAAAGGAAGTTCTTTTCACTCACCTCTACAAAGTTGACTACCCCTCTATTGAACAAGAAGTTGAAGAGCTCTTCGAGCTGGGAAAACTAGTTGCTCCTTATCTCACTGATACCTTCAGTTTGATTGATAAGGCCGTGGCCGCCAATAAGAAAATCCTTTTCGAAGGAGCCCAAGGGGTTCTTCTCGATATCGACTACGGAACTTATCCCTTTGTAACATCTTCTTCCACTTCGGCTGCCGGAATCTATTCAGGCGCCGGACTTCCAGGAAAATATGTAGAAGAGGTACTGGGGATCACGAAGGCCTATACCACTCGTGTAGGAGAAGGACCTTTCCCAACAGAGATGTTCTGTGACCTTGGCGATAAAATTCAAACGATCGGTCATGAATTTGGAGCAACAACGGGACGTAAGAGAAGATGTGGATGGATCGATCTTCCCCTGCTCAAATACTCAGTGAAAGCTTCTTCCATCACTTCGATCGCTCTTACAAAAGTTGATGTTCTCTCAGGACTAGAAGAGCTTAAGGTTTGCGTGGGATACCGCTATAATGGAGAAGAAATTGACTGTGCTTATCCGGGAATTGACCTTACCAAGGTAGAGCCTATTCTCAAAGATATGAAGCCTTTCCATGATGATTTTAAAACTGATGAGTTCTCTAGTGAGCTTAAAGACTATCTTCATGTGATTGAGGAAGCGATTGGTGCGAAAGTAGGTATTCTTGCTTATGGTCCAGAACGCTCTGAAATTAAATTTCTTAAAAACTATTTCTAAGATATCATAATTATTGAGAGTAGCTCTTCTGGCCAAGAGCTGCTCTACAATGCCCATTTGCAGGTACTATAAAAAATTAATTTAGAATCTCACCACGAAGATTTCCATCTATATAGTCATTGAGATAGACATGACGGATCTGGTTTTTAAGATCTGCTTTTGATTTTACCCAAACACGAACATAGTTCTTAGTATAACCTTCCCAAAAGCCTTTATCATTTTCTCTTTCAAAGAGAACTTCATTAGAG
>JBFHGF010000594.1:0-1605 GCA_041583335.1 Bacteriovoracaceae bacterium | reverse complement strand
TAAGTTAGTCGATAAACTTAAGAATTTTAGGCCATAATTTTTCCCATCTGGCCGCCTCTTTTTCTTGCTTGAAGAGAAATTGGAAGGATATTTTATGCCCCGCATAGGGAATTTTCTCAAAAATAAAGGGCCTTATCTTCAACTTATCAGTCACTTCCACTTTCACTTCTAGCCCAAATGGGTTCAACGTTGCTTTCAGAAGTCCGTCTTCTGGGCCAAAAGGAAAGCGATCAGTTTTAGCGAGAATAATACTTATCCCTCCTTTACTGATGTCAAAGACTTTATAGGTCCTTTCGAATTTCAAGCTCAATTGACCATCAATATCAAACCTCTCGTCCCCTCTTCTTTCTTTGGCGTAGAGGATGGTTGGAATTTTGGCCTTTAAAAGGTTGGAATCACCAGAAAATGAGTGCAGGGAAGAAAAACTATAAACTCCCGAGCGAGGAAAGAAGCACTTTATCTGGGGAGACTTACGAAGAGCTTGAGTTAAACTCTCATCTTCCCTCAAAAGCCTGAACCAGCATAGGCCCTTTTCAAGGTCAACTTTTATCAGCTCAAAGGGAACGAGAATAATTTGCTCAGAAAGAGTGATCCACATCTCCCCTTTTGAGCCAACATTCTTTTCTTGCTGAAGAATTTTTTGGATAGCAATCTTGTCAGTTACCTCTTTCAAATTAATCCCTTTTATAACGTATATGAGTTATAATTGATTTTAATTACAACTCCTACTAAAAGCAAAGTAATAGGGACGACATGGCATGAGCGATGGCATGGACGATGTATTAAATGAGTTTCAACTTGAAGCGGAAGAACTCCTTTCAGAAGCAGAAGAAATCTTACTGAAAATAGAAAGTACAAGTGACTATAGTGCTGACTTTAATAATCTTTTTCGCCTCTTTCATTCCCTAAAAGGCGCAGCAGGAATGTTTGAGCTCGAAGACCTTCAAAGCTTTATGCATACCATTGAAGATCAGTTCGAGTCTACCCGATCACAAAAAGAAATGAGTACCCATCAGGTGGACTATTTTCTTATGGCCATTGATACCGCAAGAAAAATCCTCAATAGCGAATCTTATAATTTTGATACTGAATCTTTCTACCAAAAACCGACATCAACTCCTAAGGCCGCCAAAACGATTCGGGCCAAGGCCAAAGAAAGCGGCCCTACAAATGCCGGAGTGGTCTTTATCGTTGATGACGAAGAATTTATCTGTGAAGCTCTTGCCGAAATGTTGAAGTTTCATAATTACGAAGTTCAAACTTTTAGTGATCCCTCTCTCGTACTTGAGGCCATCAAAGACAATACTCCTGACCTACTTTGTACCGATTTAAAGATGCCTGAAATTACTGGCCTCGATCTCCTCAAGGAGATTCGTAAGGAGAAATATGACTTCCCGGTTGTTTTTATCACAGGATTTATCGATAACGACCTACTTACCGAAGGGATGAAGGCCGGTGCCAGTGGATTTTTAGAAAAGCCATTTGAGGAGCATCAAGTCATTGGACTCGTGAGTAACGCCATCGAAAAGATCAAAACGTGGAAACTCCTGAACAAATCAATTAACTATATACTTTATCAATTTAATGATTTAGATAAATACTTAG
>JBFHGF010000593.1:0-1608 GCA_041583335.1 Bacteriovoracaceae bacterium | reverse complement strand
TAGGAAGAATACTTCCTATTAGAAATTTATAGTTATCTTGGGCATTTCCATTTGTATCAAAACTTAACATTATTCAACCATCCAGCTTTTCCAGTAATTCTTATTTTCATTTTCTTTAAACCAAGGGCTTCTTCGCAAAGGGTAACGAGTGTCGATCATAACAGCAAATTCATCCGTATGAGTTTTGTCGTTACCTTTTTCAAAGGCCTTGGGGTGGGGACCGTGATGGATACCCTGAGGATGAAACGTGAGTGCTCCAGCATCAATACCATCACGACTAAAGAAATCACCCTCGTGATAAAAGAGAATCTCATCAAAATCAATATTACTATGGTAGAAGGGAACTTTCAGCACACCTTCCTTGCTATCTTCAAGTGGTCTTGCGACAAATGAGCAAACAACAAAGTTTCTCGCCACAAATGTAGTGTGTCCAGATGGAGGAATATGATACTTATGGCTCATGACAGGGCAGATATCATAGATGCTGAGAAGCTTAGGATACACAGAGCCTTTCCATCCTTTTACATCAAGTGGATTAAAGGGGTAGGTGACACGAGTAAGTTCACCAAGTCTTTTGATCTCGACTGTATATTCATTTAAGTGGTGCTCTGATCCCATCTCTGCTTGAGGTGTTTGGATGGCCGTCTGATCATAGAGGGCATTAGGTCCTAGTAGACCACGTTCTGGCTCTTCAAACTCAGAATTTGATTCAATTAAGAGAATTTGATTTTCTTCTTTGGGGTAGAACTTATAGGTCGTCCCTCTTGGAATATTAATATAGTCACCTTTCTTATAAAAAAGCGGTCCATATGTAGTTTCAACTTTACCCTCACCATTGTGAATAAAGAAGAGCTCATCAAAGTCTGCGTTACGATAGAAACAGTGGGGTGCCTTGGTTAAATGATAGGCATTAATCACGCAGTCATTATTGTAAAGAATAGGTGTTCGAGTATCCTTTGGCAGAGCTTTTGAGAAAATAGGGGGAAGGGCTCTTGGCTTTAGAGCACCATCAATACTTTTCCAATTGACGGGAGGGTTTTCATGGTAAAGTTGGCTCACACGACCAAAGAAACCCTTTCTTCCGTGTTCTTCTTCATAGAGGCCATCTGGAATTTTAACGTGGGCCTGTTTGGTAACAATTCCGCTTGATTTGAAACTTTCCATTTCCTACTTCCTATTTTTTTGTCCTACTTTATTACGTAGGGTTCCAATACGTTCGGCAAAAAGCTCAATAGTGTCACCAGGTTGGATCCACTTATCGATCTCTAGACCACAGCCTGTACCAACGGTACCAGAACCTAAAAGGTCTCCGGCCACAATATATTCATCCATTGAAGTGTGCGCAATCATTTGGGCCCAAGTATAGTGTCCATCTCCGGAGTGTCCTTGAGACCAAAGTTCTCCATTAATTCGTGCTTCCATTAAAAGATTGGGCTCTTTACCTTCAAACTCATCGGCCGTGATAATGACGGGGCCAATGACTGAGCAGAAGTCTTTTCCTTTCGCTGGGCCAAGTCGAACACTCATTTCTTTTTTCTGGATATCGCGTGCAGAGATATCATTGAGAAGGGTATAGCCAAATATATGATCAAGAGCATCTTCTGCATT
>JBFHGF010000592.1:0-1610 GCA_041583335.1 Bacteriovoracaceae bacterium | reverse complement strand
TATTCCTGCCTAGTCCTTTTACGACACGTTAATTTAAGGCAAAATTCTATCTGAGTAATTCTATCAATTACTCAGACTAGACATGAATATCTTTAAGGAGATAGCATAAGAGCATGATAAAGTGGCCCATTATTATTTCATTTCTTTTTTTTCTAAGCACTAGTCTCCATGCTCAAAGTCTTATTGATGACCTAGACTCTTCCAATACGTTTAGACCTACAGCACCAGAGCTTGTAACCGAGAAAGTAGAAAAAATTAGCGCCAGTGGTCGTATTTTTATACTCACTAATAACTCTGGTGGTTATGGTAAAGGTGACTTCATCTCTATCGTTCTTGATAATCAACTTGTTAACCGCGCTATTGTTGCCAAAACAGTAAATGGCTCAGCAGGTATTAAAATTATTAAGGTTTACTCTGATAAACTGAATGGTGTTCTTCGTCCCGGTATGGATGTCCAAATTATTCGTGGTGACGATAGCTACTTCAGTCTCAAGAAAGAAAAGGTTGCTGATAATGGTGTAAAGCCTCTCATTGAAGATGAGGATGAACTCTTTGATGATACAACTCTTCTAGAAGACGACCTTAACTTTGATGAAAATAAGAAAAGGGCCATTAAAACAGATAACCTCGTCTCGGTTTACCTCGCTCTTGTCGAGGGTCAAGACACGGCCGGTGCTTCCAAACGCTACTCTCAATTTTCTGCGTCTTGGGCATACCAAATCGATGACAATATTTATACAGAGCTTGGCGTTGGTCGAAATGTTATCAATGACTATCCCTCAGTAAATGAAACTACTGGTCTGGACACAACACTCACTTCTATTGTTCTCAAAGTAAAGTATACCCTCAATGCTCCTTTTTACTCCTTCATTCAACCCTATATCGGCTATCAAATTATTTCTGCAAGTTATAGTGCTGACGATGATGGAACCACTAGCGATGAACAGATCAAACTCGAAAATGAACAAGTTGAAGCTCTTAACAAGAATCAAGTTGTAGCCGGAATAACTATTTTAAAACGTCTTGTTCCTGGCTGGTTTGGACGTCTTGATTTAGGTACAGATTCTGTAAACCTAGGATTCTCTCTTGAGTTTTAAATTTCTTGTTATTCCTATTTCTTTTCTTAGTTTAGTATCTTGTGGAGTGAAGTCTGATCCAGTACCTCCCCAAGATACACTTCTTCCCTCTTATGAAGCCCATTTCACTCAGAAATCCAAGGCCCTAGAAAATGAGAAGGGTGACGGAAAAAGCGAAAGTGAAGTAGAGGACAGCACTAAGGCCAAGGTCATTCAAACCCAAGAAAAGAACGACTAAATTATGGGACTCATTATTTCCACAGGAAGCAATCTCGGCAAACGTGTTGAACATCTTACTCTAGCAAAAGAGATATTATCTAAACACTATACAATGGTTGAAGAAAGCCAAATTTATGAATCTCCAGCGGTGGATTACACGGCACAGCCTGACTTTCTCAACCAAGTCCTTCATTTTGAAATACCAAACCAAAGCCCTAATGACGTTATTGAAAATATTCTCTCTATAGAAAAAGACCTAGGAAGAGTTCGTAATATTGATAAAGGACCCAGAACGGTAGACATTGATATTCTTTT
>JBFHGF010000591.1:0-1614 GCA_041583335.1 Bacteriovoracaceae bacterium | reverse complement strand
TCTTCCTCCAGAAACGGCCATGGCCAGTTTTTTTAATCATGAGAAGGCCTTTATTCTTACAACTGATGGAAAAATCAAGGCCTTCAATATGAAAAGCCAGACCTATGAAGAAGATATTTCGGATAATACGAACTGGCTTAGTATAGGGAGCACTTTTAGAATCTATTCTCTATATGACACAGATCAGAACTAAAACCTAGAAAAACACTCAATTTATACTCTTCTATTTTTGACCACTATTTAATTTGTTAGAAGTGGATCAAGGGTGAGATTTTTAGCAACTTTTCGGTTATAATCAGGCTTTTAGGCAATTATTAATCAGGACGAAGTAAAAGCATGAATTCCGCTTGGAAGATACCCGAATCTGTAGAAATCGAGGCCCGCAAATATTTCGAGCCCTCCGTATTGGCCAAGGCCAAACAACTCCTCCAACTATCGAGAGTGAGCATCTCTTTTTCTAAGGGTGGCCCTGAAACATACTTCATTGTCTCTGGAATCGTGAAAGACGACCGCTCTCATGAAACTAAAGTTGTCTATAAGAAAAGACTTGAGGGGACAGAAGAAGGCCCCGTTTCTTCAAACTGTGATTGTCATAAGTGGCAAGAGTCTGGGTTTTGCGAACATTCCATTGCTCTCTTTCTCACCTATCACATCCACTTGCTACACGAAAAAAACTTTGATGCTTCAGAAGACAATATGTCCCATCCTCCCATTCCATTGGAGTCAACCTTTGCGGTTAGCGCTTATGAGTATGGAACGATTGTAGGTGGACCCCATCAGCTTGAAAGGGCCCCCAGTAGCTCCGCATACTCTAGCCTGCAGTATCTACTGCATAATAAGAAAATCATCAATTTTCCCATCCCCTCTCAGTGGGAAGGAAAGCTCATTATTCAAGTCACGAGCCGTGACTACTTTAACCAAAATAGTGGAGAGCAAGATGCCCTCCCCATGCTTAGGTTTAAATATTTAACGAAAGATGAAAAATCGATTCGTGAAATTTCTATTTTAGAAAACCTCTACCTCTTCAACTGGGTAAGCGGGACCTGTCTTCACCTGCCCAGCGAATTGAAGGATCTGATCCAAAAACTCAGAATCAATATCACCCATCTCGATGTGAATGATTTGATTAAAATCTGCCAAGGAATCTCGGAACAATATATTGATGTCGTCGTAGACGAACAACCGCTTCACGATATTCCCGTGATTGAAACCACGCCGCGAATCCACCTAGATAAGGCCAAGAAAGGTAACCAGATTAATATCTCGTTGATCTTCACTGATGAAAATGAAAATGTCCTGCACGGACCAGATTTTCTTAAGGCCTTCACTTTTAGTGGTGGAAAACTTTCTACTTTTCGCACCAAAAAAGATGCCTACGAATTTGTTCAAAAGCTCTATGAGTCTTTTGAAGAGAAAATTGACTCCTACAAGGCAACTCTGCATCCCAGTACCCAAAAGAACTACTGGTCCAACTTGATTGAATATACCCTCATTCAAGAAGAGGCCATGCTCTATAACGGCAAGACTCGTGTGATGTGTAAGTATCGCAATGACTTTCTCAGAGACTTTTTTCTCTCACTTTACAAGTGCTTTGGAGATGGATTCTTTAGATTC
>JBFHGF010000590.1:0-1620 GCA_041583335.1 Bacteriovoracaceae bacterium | reverse complement strand
GCAAAGACTTTTCCACTGCCCAAATCGTCACCAAAACTAAATCCACCAGGAAGTGCCAAAATATCATATTCATGAATGCGCTGCCCTTCTCCTTCGAGATCATTAATGTGGGCAATATCCGCACTTGCTCCGTGCATTTCAAAGGCACGGGCCGTTTCTTGCTCACAATTTACGCCATCACCTGTAAGGACTAAAACTTTTATTTTATCACTCATTTCCAATCCCTTTGCCACGCTTTACAAGCGCGATCTATATCGATTGATTCACTACCTAAAAATGGACCTCTGATTACTTTAGAATCATTGATTGAGCCAAGCTCTTGGAATTCAACTCCTAAAGTTTGAGCACTCGCTTCAAATGCTTCCTTATCCTGTGGATTAATCGTTAAGACGTACTGGCCAGGTCCTTCACCAAAGAGCTCAAGAAGAGACATCTGCTCAGCATCAGCAACACCTTCTAGGCCGAGCTTTTCATCAAAGAGCATTTCACTTAGAGAGCAAAGAAGTCCCCCATCAGAGAGGTCGTGACAACTTTGGACGAGCTTCTTTTGTATCAGACAGTAGAGTCCTCTATGGGCCTTATGGCACTGAGAAAAATCCCAATCCGATAGCGTTGCATTTGAATCCACTCCCCTATACTGGGCTTCCAATTCAGAGGCCTTAAAGCTGAGAAACTTGGGCCCCAAGCGATAGGCCAACTGACCATCTTTGGCGTGTGATCGTGTAATGTCACAAGACTTTCCATGGCCCATTGCTGTAACCAAAAGGGTTGGCTTAATGGAAATGGTAACATCATCACCCTTTCTATTCTTGCCACGAAAATCATTTTTCATACTATCTTTTCCACTAACGAGGGGGGCTCGATATTGAGTGGAGATATCATAGAGGCCTTTACATGTTTCAACGAGCTGACCCAATTTATATTGTCCATCTTGATTCTTGGAAGATTCAACGGGATCAGGCCAACAGAAGTTATCTAAGAGGCACACCTTATCGGGATTTATCCCACAGGAAACAAGGTTTCTCATGGCCTCATCAACTGCAATCTTAGGCATCATATGCGGATCTACAAGTGACCAGCGTGGGGCCATTCCACAAGAAACACCAGCAACGCTACCCGCTTCGCCTCCATGGGCCTCTAGGTCAATAAGACCACTATCATCAGGGCCAATTCCATGGGTGCCTGAAAAGGGCTTAACTAGCGTTGCGCCTTGTACTTCATGATCGTATTGGCGCACCCAATGGTCTTTACTGGCCAAATTTTCACTGTGAAGAAGTTCGTAACAAATCTGGGCCTTCGATGCAGGCAATTCGGGAAGTTCTCTATCAATCCAAGACTGATATTGATAATGATCATTCCATTTGGCCTTGAGGTTTAATTGAGGAACACCATCATGAAGAAAGGCCATCTCTAAGTCGGCAACAAGATTGTCACCATAGTAAACCTCAAGACTGCCCGAATCCGTGAAAGTACCCATTACTGTTGAGGTTACTCCACGCTTTTTAGAGAGCTCTAAGAAAGAATTGACCTGTTGTGGGGCCACGGCAAAGGTCATACGCTCTTGGGATTCACTAATCATAATTTCCCAAGGAGCGAGACCTGGGTATTTAGTGGGATGCT
>JBFHGF010000589.1:0-1637 GCA_041583335.1 Bacteriovoracaceae bacterium | reverse complement strand
GGTTACGTGGCGAATAGACAGGGCTGCACCACCACGGGCGTCTGAATCCATTTTAGACAACACAATACCGGTAAGTCCCATGGCCTCATGAAAGCTCTTGGCCACATTAACTGCTTCTTGACCGGTCATAGCGTCGGCCACCATAAGCACTTCTGGGTTGTGAGGAGCTACGGCCTCTTTCACTTCTTTGAGTTCCCCCATCAACTCGTCATCCACATGAAGACGACCGGCAGTATCGATAATCACCACGTCTTTATGTTGTTCTTTCGCCGCTTGAATACCGGCCAGGGCGATATCTTTGGGGTGCATGGAGAGATCACTATCGAAGTAGTCCATCTCCATACTTTTGGCCAAAGTAATGAGTTGGTCCTTGGCCGCGGGACGGAAAGTATCACAAGGAACTAATAATACATTTTTCTTTTTCTTCTTCTTTAAGTGCAGAGAGAGCTTTCCCGAGAAAGTAGTCTTCCCTTGACCGTTCAAACCTACGACTAATACGGGGACAGGGCCAGGTCTTTCGAGATCGACTTCTTCATTTTGCTCACCCATTACGGCGGCCAATTGATCGTGAACGATTTTAATAAACTGCTGTTCAGGATCAACGCCTCTTAGGACTTTCTCCCCTAGGGCCTCTTCTTTAACCTTAGCGATGAAAGACTTAACCACTTTAAAGTTAACATCGGCTTCCAAAAGAGCTGTTCTTACCTCTTTGAGAGCATCTTCAATATTGGATTCAGAAATTTTTCCCTTTCCTTGAAGGTTTTTAAAAGCATCTGAGAATTTTTCACTCAAATTATCGAACATATTTTCACCTTAATTTATTGAGTTATCCGTTTACCACAGGGGTAGTCGAATATAGCAAGCTTTTCCTTCTTAGTAAAAATACAGGGAATTAAAAAGGCCATTGACCAATATCTGATTTCTTTGGCATTATGGCGCCGAAAATGACAGATAGCAAAACACCCCTATTTTCCCCTGAACTCCAGGACAAGATCGATGGCCTCAAGGCCCGCCGCACCCCTGTGACCATGGGCAATATCCAATTTGATTCCCCTCTTCTTTTGGCCCCCATGTCAGCGATTTGTAACTTTCCCTTTCGCCTCTTAATGGAAGACCTCGGTGCCGGCGGAACGGTCAGTGAGCTAATCTCCTGTCACGGAATCAATTACAAGAATATTAAAACACGCCAAATGCTAAGGATCCACCCACGTGAAAAGAATGTGGGCATCCAGCTCTTTGGTGAAGATCAAGAGGCCATGGCAGAAGCGGCCAAAGTCGCCGAAGAGTTTGGCCCGAAATTCATCGATATCAATATGGGCTGCCCCGTAAGAAAAGTTGTTTCTAAGGGTGGGGGTTCGGCCCTTATGAAAGACCCCTCTAAACTGGGCTCCTTCTTCTCTCTTATGAAGAAATCTATTGATGTCCCTTTAACGATTAAAATTAGAACCGGTTGGGATAGTGACTCCATCAATGCCCAAGAGATCGTTCATATCGCTCATAATGAAGGGGTTGAGTTTGTCGCCATTCACGGGCGCACAAGAACTCAGGCCTACAAAGGTAAGGCCGATTGGGAATTACTAGAGAAAGTGGCCAGTGAGTCTCCCCTTCCCATCATAGGAAATGGTGACCTGCACTCT
>JBFHGF010000588.1:0-1637 GCA_041583335.1 Bacteriovoracaceae bacterium | reverse complement strand
TTATTACCTGGCCTTCTCAAAAATTTGTCAAAACGAGAAAGGATAAGGCTGCGCTCAACCGTGGTATTAGGAAAAATATCTTGAATCGTGTTAAGATCGAAACCATTGAGCTTACGCTCATCTTCAGTAATATGATTTTCGAGGCTGGCGCTATTGGGAACTAAAATACGCACAGGCCAAGAGTTTCTGATTTTATCAAGGAGAGGGACTTCAATAGGCTCTCTAAAAACCCCACGTCCGCCTCTTTTTAAAACCCTCCTCACTTCTTTAAGAGAGGTAGGGATATCTACATGGTGGAGAATATCGACCCCAACAACCATATCAAAACTTTCATCCGGGAAGTCTAGCTTTTCAGCGGTAGAAACGACAAACTTTCCCCTATCGGCCATATTATTGCGCTCAAAGAGCTTATTGGCCAATTCAACATTCGCCTCCGAAATATCAAAACCAGTGACTTTATAACCAATAGAGGCCAGTCTCAATCCGTTATCACCAGGACCACATCCAAAATCGAGGAGAGTTTGATCTGTTCCACGTTCTCGATTTTCATTATAGGCGACAATAGGTAGCTGGTAGGTACGCCAGTAACTATTCCAAGGACGAAACTCTTTGCCTGAGATTTGATCTTTAATAGGAGAAAAATCGACTTCTTGATCAAGGTCAAAACTTCGAGCGTAGGACTCATAGTATTGCTTTTCTCTCTTTTGTCTTTCAGATAATTCATCACTCATAGTCATGTTCATATTTAAGTCCTAGTAGATATTTGTATCCCAAGTGGCTTCTAAATCTTCAGTAAGTGTTTTCAAAAAGGCGCTAAAACTCGCTGAATTGATAACAAGAAAGTAATTAGCAAACGATACCAACTTATTTGTTGAATAGTAGAATCCCATAATTCCCATTGCGTAGAGGATTACTTGAATTGAAAATAAAGGAATAAAGAAAATAGGAGAACTTCCACTAAACATTCCCAATAAACTCACAACAAAAAGCATCATTAAGAATATAGGCATAAGCCAACGCATCACTTTATGAGAGACTAATTGAATAATCGCACTCCATTGTTTAGCACGAACTAACTTGGGAAGAGCAAAGCGAAAGCCCGTCATTCCCCCGCGTATCACACGTAAGCGCATAACATATTCTTGTTTAGCATTTTGAGTGGTTCTCTCATAGGCGATGGCCTCATTCTCAAAAACGACACGCTTGCCTTGAGTGATGATCATTAAAGGAAAAGTGAAATCTTCAATGACATTGGCCGGTAGCCTGTAAAAAAGTTCCCTACGAAAAGCATTGATACAGCCAACGGCACCAGTCAAGGTTCTCAAACGTGACTGAGTATTCTTTATGATGAGTTCATAGGCCCAATAAATACGGGTAGCTGCCCCAGTACTACTTAAGCTCTGGTCAAAATACTTCAATTTCCCACTGACCATTCCAACAGAAGGATCTGCAAAATTAGAGACGAGCTTTCTTACCGCACACATTTCATAAATAGCGGTGGCATCAGAGAAAAGAATGATTTCCTCTTTTCGCTCTAGAACAGCAATATTTCGGGCTTCAGTCTTACCGACTCGTCCCTCGACACGACGAAGTTCAACACCACGATGTCCAAAGCTTTCAACAATTTCATCTGTCTT
>JBFHGF010000587.1:0-1640 GCA_041583335.1 Bacteriovoracaceae bacterium | reverse complement strand
TTATCACTAAATCGGCCCAAAGGAAATCCTCTTCTTTGTGCTCCCCTAAGGTGAACTGGGCTCCAAGGGTACACAGATGAGCAACACTATTGCCTAAAGTGGATTCTGATTGAAGGTCGGTAATTCGAACTGTGGCCCCTCTATTGAGGTAATAGAGGGCAGCTTGATACCCTCCGCCATGTTTTCCAAGACCAAATATCAGCACATTCATAGAATAAAAGTATAGTATAGTTAAATAGTTTTTCATAGCAGTAACGACCCCACTTGACCTTATTACACATTCACTTCATAATGGCCAACGTAATTACATTTAATATCTTATCGGTAAGGAGTCCTATTGTGCCTTGTGGAAGAAAAAGAAAAAGACATAAGATTGCCACACATAAGCGAAAGAAAAAGCTTAGAATGAATAGACATAAAAAGAAGAAATAACTTCTTTTGCAATCTTCATAAACCCGTCGGTCGCTCCGGCGGGTTTTTTTATGATAGGGGAGAAATCGTTCTAACTTTTGATGATATATTGACTCTTTGAACTCATCATGTTAGGGTATCTTGACCTCTTTATCCACCGTGGGTGGATCAATTAGTCCGCAAGGAGGAACTATGAGAAACTATGAACTAACCGTAATCTTCGATTCTAATGAAGAAAATACGGCAAAAGGTCTTGAACTTGTTGAAAAAGAGTTAGCAACAGTTCAAGTAGAAGTCACAAAACACGATGATATGGGAGTAAGAAACCTCGCATATCCCATCAAAAAGCAAGACAAAGGACATTACCACTATTTCGAATTTGCTGCTGAGCCCGCATCAATTAATGCGTTCTCGAATGCTTTTCGTCTCATGCAACCAGTGTATAAGTTCTTGTTCGTTCTAAAAGACAACTAAGAGTCTAACCACTAAAGGACAATTGTAGGGCTAATGATATCAATAGCGTAGTGCTCGTTGGGCGTCTCACTCGTGAGATTGAACTCAGATACTTGAACAGTGGAACAGCTGTAGGCCGTTTTTCCTTGGCAGTGAATCGCATAAAGAGGTCAGGCGATCAGAGGGAAGAAGAGGTAAGCTTTTTCGATGTAACAGTATGGGGAAAACAAGCAGAGGTCTTAAATCCGTATCTATCTAAAGGACGACAGGTTTGTGTCAGTGGTGAACTGAGACAAAGTCGTTGGGAACAAGATGGACAATCGAGATCTCGTATTGAAATTGTAGCAAGTTCTATCCAATTGTTAGGTGGCGGTGGTGCCTCGAACGGAGCACCTTCAAATCAATCAGAGAATCGTTCGTATGGTCAACAGCAGAAGGCTAGACCTGCAGCGCCCAGTCAGACGAGAGCTAAAGAGGCTCCTTCATTTCCAGGGCCAGAACAATTTGACGATGATATTCCATTTTAAATTTGATGAGGAGTTAAAATATCATGCGTGATGACAATGATAATAACAAAAATTACGAAAACAATGATCGCGACCGAGGCAATTCAGGCAATCGGGAACGAAGATATAATTCAAAGCGTGGACCTTACAAGAAAAAAGTTTGTAAGTTTTGTACTCAGAACTTAATTGCTGATTATAATAATCCAGATATGCTAAGAAGATATATTACTGAAAGAGGTAAAATTCTTCCAAGTAGAATTACTGGCAACT
>JBFHGF010000586.1:0-1662 GCA_041583335.1 Bacteriovoracaceae bacterium | reverse complement strand
GCTTTTTCCAAAAAGTCTGTAGTCTTTTTCACTCCCATCACCTGGTTAGATGCTGAAAAGTTTGAAGCTAAACCACCACCTTTAGAGTTCTGAACCAATACGATAAGAACAAGAAAAATAGATACAATAAGTATTGATACTGAAATAAATATATACAACATGATAGTTTAAAGTTAAAAGCCTATAGTTAAAAGTTACGGTCTAAAAATTAATACATTAAGACACAAGCTTCGTTAACTTGACTTGATTAATATTTCTAATTCTTTTATTCGGGCGGCAAAGTAAGCACTTTTCTCTGGAATTTTCAAACTTAAGCTCTCAAATATAGCGATTGCTTTAT
Organism: Bacteriovoracaceae bacterium; assembly: GCA_041583335.1. Lineage (GTDB taxonomy): Bacteria > Bdellovibrionota > Bacteriovoracia > Bacteriovoracales > Bacteriovoracaceae. Next base: position 1,322 of record JBFHGF010000586.1, on the reverse strand, counting down.
CATATTTATTCTGTTTGATATAAATATTTGCTAATGTCTCGGTAAGAATGGCTGAATTCTCTTGTACAGAACTCTCAGCAAGGTTGCCTTTAGGGGCAAATTCAGCCTTATCAGCTGTAATTTTCTTATTGCCCGAATTCATAAACTGATCTATCAAACCCCAATCATTATTCATCACTTCACTTGCTCCTTGAGCCTCTCCTACTAACTCTCCCACTGTATTTAATACTTCTCTTTGATTCACTACCTGCGCCTCTTCTTCCGATAAAAATAAATAATTGAAGGTAGTGCTTTCACTACCTGTATAACTTGCTGACACACTATCATCCTGCTCACCACCAGTAGTTACTAGGGAAAGTTCGGGCAAGGCCTCACTCATCACTATTCCCGAACTAAAGGCATGCAAATAAACGTACAACTTAGCCCTATCACCAATGAAGACAGCAGACTTCTTTAGCTCGCGATCAAATGCGAGGTTCTCTTCATCCTTCATCTTTTTCAGCAAAAGAATGCGAGCAGCCTGAAAGTATGGAAAGCGTAAAACGAGTTGCTGAAGATCGGCAAGAGGAAGAGAGCGCAAAGCCTCTTCGTCAGAAAGTATATTATAAAACGTTTCTTTCACCATTACCAGTTAGCCACCGAAGAGTTAAAGATTTGATCATATATTAGTTCATTAATCTCCTCCACCAAGGTTTGCTCAACGGACGCAAAATTGACCTCATCGTCAAACTCAACAAATTGAGAGAAGGTCTTCTCAAAATCTTGCTCAGCATCAAAACGGTTGACAAAACGTACATTTACGGAAATTGTCAAACGTGTCATTGCCGAAGTAGCATCCGACTGTAGCGATACCGGCTTTAGATCATAGCCCGTTATCTCACCCTCAAAACTCAAATCACCACCACGCTCAATCATATCCAATTTCACCTGGCGACCAAAGAAGTCGCGCAAACCTTCCGAAAAAGTTTGACTCAACAGAGGATTTACTAATGGTGCCTGATTGGGAAAATATGCAATAGATATTGTCTTTGCCTCGATAGGAATAGATGCTCCCGTGAACTTATAGCTAACTTTACAAGCCGCTAACGATAAGGCTAGAAGCAAAGTTACACTGAGTGATATGTATGAAACATAAGGTTTTCTGTTCTTCACAAGAGGGGAGTTTAAATTTGAACGGTCAAAATTAGTTAATATTTTGCAAAAATCACACCACAATGCCTTAGCTTAACAGAACTTTTATGGTTTCGCTTTTAACTTTCAACTTATAAGGACTACCTTTGTGTTCCAATTTTTGAACAATAATAAAGTCTTAAAATGAATAT
>JBFHGF010000585.1:0-1674 GCA_041583335.1 Bacteriovoracaceae bacterium | reverse complement strand
TTACTAGGCTACTTGATTTGGGAGTTCCTCCTCACTTATTAAATGCTACGATTAAAGGTGTTTTGGCCCAGCGTCTGGTGCGAGTTCTCTGTCCTCTTTGTAAAGAAAAGGTAAAGACAGATAAAGACTGGTGGGATTCTATGACCAAACCTTTTAATAAGCCAGCTCCAGAATTTGTTTTCAAGTCAGTAGGCTGTGATGACTGCAAGGGTTCAGGATATAAAGGACGAATGAGTATATATGAACTCATTCCCATGGATGAAGCTCTAAGAAATGCGATCCATGACGGAGTAGAATTGCAGGCTTTAGAGAAGGTGGCGCATGGAAAGTATCTTCCGATGCGCCTTCACGCTGCTGATAAAGTAGAAGCAGGTCTAACTTCAATCGAGGAAGTTCTTCGTGTAATCATCTAAAAATATTAGTGATGGCAATCAGATTCAAATTCGATAGTCGAGTACTTAACTTGATGGTCTTCAAGGATGAGTTTAATTTCTTTTTTTAGTTTATCTAGAACTTGTATCTGAGTTTCTGGTGGGACACGGATATGAAACCTTAAGTAATAGGTTTCATCGTCAATGGACCAGCCCTTAATAGCATGAATATCTGCGACGAGCTCAAAAGAGCTAATCTTATCTGTCATTTCTTTAAGGTCTAAATCTTCAGGAAATCGTTGAAGAAATATTTTGATAACCTTAACCATACTTTTATAGACGCTCTTTAGAATAATAAGAGAGATGATAATGGAGAGTACGGAGTCTAAAAAGAACCAAGGCCTATAGAGTAGAACGAGGCTAACGATTAAAACGGCCACCCACCCCAAGAGGTCTTCCAAAAGGTGAAACATGACCATCTTAACATTGGAGCTCTCTTCTTTTGACAAGCGGTAAGCGGCAAATCCATTTACGGCAATTCCGAGTAAGGCCAAGAAGATCATTCCTTCAGGCTGAACAATTTGGGGGTCTCTAATTCTTTCGATGGCCTCGTAGATGACAAAAGTACTTCCGGCTAAGAGAATAACTCCATTGATAAAGGCAGAGAGAATCGAAAATCTTCTATAGCCGAAGGTATAGTTTTCATCAGCTTCTTTATGGCTTAGTTTTTCTGCAAAGTAGGCGAAGAGTAGGGCAAGGGCATCACCTAAGTCATGAAGGGCATCGGACATAATGGCCACACTATTGGTCATATATCCTCCGACGATCTCAATGAGGGCAAAGGTGATATTGAGAATGAAGGCCAAGAGTATATTTTTGCTACCTGTATGATGGTGATGATGGTGGTGACTGTGATCGTGATGTGCGCCCATAGATTTTCCTTAAAAAAAGGCCCGCTAAAGAGCAGGCCTTTTCCTAATTTAAATTTTAATTCAAATTAAGCAAGATTTTTGTTCACGAAATCCCAGTTAACTAGATTCCAGAAAGCTGTAATGTAGTTAGGACGAGCGTTTCTGTAATCTACATAGTAAGCGTGTTCCCATACATCGATAGTAAGAAGAGCAGTTTTACCGTGCTTCATAGCTGTATCAGCATCGTCAGTGTTAAGGATTTCTAGGTTTCCTGAAGCATCTTTTACAAGCCAAGTCCAACCTGATCCAAAGTTACCAGCTGCAGAAGCAGAGAATTCTTCTTTGAATTTGTCAAAAGATCCCCATTTCCCATTGATAGCATCGGCAACGGC
>JBFHGF010000584.1:0-1674 GCA_041583335.1 Bacteriovoracaceae bacterium | reverse complement strand
TTGTTGGAAATGAAGTTAAAATCACGATTATTTCTGAAGCTATTTTAAAGAAATAGAGCTGTAGGCTCCAAAAAGGGCCAATCTCAAGATTGGCCCTTGTTCTGTGAACTGTTTTACCTTGAACAGTGGGCAAAAAAACGATAAATTTCCATATATGTCCTATCTCTACTTTAAAGCGATTCATATTATCTTTGTTGTGACTTGGTTTGCTGGTCTTTTCTATATACCACGCCTCTTTATATACTTTGCAGAGGCAGAGCAAAGACCAGAAATCGAAAAAAGGGTCCTTCAAGATCAATTCAAGATCATGCAAAAGCGACTATGGTACGGCATTACTTGGCCTTCCTGTGTCCTTACCCTACTCTTTGGTTTTAGTATGCTCCATTCATGGTTTCCCCTTACGGATAATCCATGGCTAATCGTCAAACTAGGTTTTGTTTTCTTTCTTTTCCTCTACCACCTCTCTCTTGGGCACATCAGAAAGAAACAAGAGCAAGGAACTTCTCCATACACCAGTAATCAATTAAGAATGTGGAATGAAGTGTCCACGATATTTCTCATCGCCATCGTTTTCTTAGTTGTTCTCAAAAGCGTTATGGCCATGGGGCAAGGAATCATTGGCCTTATTGTGGTCATTGTCCTTCTTATGTCCGGAATTCTTGTCTATAAGAAAAAGCGCGAAAAAAAGAGCTAACTCACTTAAATTGCATTAAAATGTAACATTATCTTCCTTCTCTACGAATAACAGGGTGACCATGCCTTAATATGATTTAGAGGAGGAAGAAATGAGAATTTTAAAACCTATAACGATTGCCTTTCTTATTTTAGGAGTCTTCATCATGTCGGAAAAGCCAAAGGCCCAACAAAATAGCTCTCCAATGAGTTCATCAGAAACAGACTTAAAAGAAAAAGATAATGAGTACTGGAAGGAAGTTTTAGATCCCGAAACCTATAGAATTACCCGTGAAGGAGGGACCGAGCGGGCCTTTACTGGCAAGTATAATAAATTCTATGAGCAAGGGGTTTATAAGTGTTCCAGCTGTGGCCTTGTTCTTTTTTCATCGGATGCTAAATATGACAGCGGCTCTGGTTGGCCAAGTTTTAGTGAGGTCGTCAACTCAAAGAATATAATAACTAAGGAAGATAAAAGCCTATTTATGAAAAGAACGGAGATCCTCTGTGCACGCTGTGGTGCTCACTTAGGTCATGTCTTCAATGATGGTCCAGGCCCCAATGGATTGCGCTACTGTGTAAACTCACCCGCCCTTGAACATGAAAGCGATGACTCTGAGAATGCAACTAAGAATAGCAAAGAGGAAGGCTCAAAATAAAACACGTATTACTACAGTTTTCATCATAAATTAAAGACCCTTTATGGGCTTCGGCGATCTTTAAAGATTTTGTGAGTCCAAGCCCTGAGGACTCTCCTCTTAATTTCTTGCTCGAATAAAAAGCCTTAAAGATAGAATCTTTCATATCTCTACCAATTCCAGTCCCACTATCACTTACTTTTATAAGAAGAAGGTTACCACTAAGCTCTCCTTCAATTTTTATCCATTTATCTAATTGATCTTCTTTAATAAAGTCCAAACTATTTTCAAGTAGATTTCCAAATAAATGTTTCAACAAACTCGGATTCATTAAGACCTTTGAATCAAAAGTGCTCTCATATTT
>JBFHGF010000583.1:0-1684 GCA_041583335.1 Bacteriovoracaceae bacterium | reverse complement strand
AATACTGGTTAATGAGTGCAGAAATTAAGCCAAATTTATCATAAGGCCATTAGATTACAACCTCTTACATCTGAATTGTCGAATCTGCCCAGCACTTTAAATTGTTTATAATCCAAAGAATAACTTCCTAAATCCTGTGTTTCTATGAATGAACAGGAGTCGATGTTGGCCAGGTCGATAACATTTATTCCTCCAGTTTTCCTGGTAGTAGTAGGCTTGCCTACACCAAAACTTGGCATATACGTGAAAGGGTCATTGACCTCTCTTAGTAAGACCCTCATAGAGGGCGAAGAACTGAAAAAGCCTTCGCCGGTAGAGTAGGCCTGTGATAGAAGTTCGGTCATCCCATATTCAGAATGAATGCTGTCAGAATGTAAACCTTCCTTAAGAATGGCATGCACTTCCTCACGTAAAAGCTCTTTTCGGCGGCCTTTCATGCCGCCTGTCTCCATAATAATGAGCCGGTCCTTATACTTTTCAAGAAACGAAAGTGGATACTCGCCTTCGGCCAAATCCAGCAGTGCAAAGGTGACTCCCAATAGCAGGATTTTCCTTTTAGAGTTTTCCAATTAAATGGTTTCTTGTCGAGGGTGTTATAAGGTAAGGGGATGAGGTTCTTTCCAATAAGGGGATGTTTTTCCTTCTCTTCTTCTTTGCCTTGACCTAGGTGATAAAGCACTTTTTTACTGGCGATTAAATCAGTTAGAGCAACTTCTTTAATAGAGGAGCCTGTTTGCTTACTGATGAATTCTTGGATAAATAGCCTTAGCTTTTTCTGATCTTCTTTAGGAAGATTTTCTTTGGTTTCAACGAGGGCGGAAAGGGCCCACTCCAAGCGATCTCTATCTTGCTCTAATTCACGGTAGCTCTTATAAAGAAGATAGGCCGTTTTGTTTTTGGGCGATATTGCGAAAGAGAGTTTTAAATCAATAATGGATTGATCGAACTTATCCATCTTTTGGAGGATTTCTCCTCTTTGCAAATAAAGCTCGCTCAGACTTGAATTAGTATCAATTATAAAATCGTTATAGTCTGGATAATGTTGCTGATCTTCAGCATGTTTTTCTTCATGAGAAGTTATGCTCTCACTGGTTAGTTCGAGAGCTTTTTCTAAATGATCATTCTCTTTAAGGTAGAGCTCTGCTAGCTTTGTTCTGGCATAATTATTATCTTTATCAAAATCATGCCATTGCTCAAATATTTTAATCGCACTTTTTTCATCTTTGATTGTTGGATGGAGATAGGAGGCGGCAAGGTTTTGGTATAGGTAAGATGTAAGTTCTTTGCTTTCTTCAAGCTTTGGAAATTGTCCTTTTAGCTTTTCTATTTTAATTTTTACATCTGGAGTTGAGGTGATTTCATAGAGTTCATTAAAGAGTTTATACTCTTCATAGGTTTTAAGATTAAAGTATTTTTTTAGACTGAGAGAAGGGAACCATTCTTTGTCAAAAGAGATGATTTTGTGGGCCAACTTATCAGTAAGCTTCTTTTCTTCAAGGTCAGAGGTAAACTGAAAAAGGGCTTCGAGAAATCGCTGGTCTTCTTTGTTTGCCTTTTGAGCCTGGAAGTCTATAGTGGCTACAAGTTTCTTAATATTCTCTTTTTGGTCTTCAGATCTTTCAACTTGAGCACGAGGGATACTTTTACAGTTAGAAAGTTCACTACTCTTTGAGAGAATTTCCTT
>JBFHGF010000582.1:0-1692 GCA_041583335.1 Bacteriovoracaceae bacterium | reverse complement strand
CTCTCTTGGTGGGGTAAAAGATGAAGCTGAGATTCGTGGGCATAGAAGAACTTATGTTGGGGCGATGCCAGGTCGTTTCATTCAAGCTCTGAAGCAAGCAGGAACCAACAATCCCGTTATTCTTCTTGATGAAGTAGATAAACTTGGTGGAGATTACAAAGGTGATCCCTCCAGCGCTCTGCTTGAAGTACTTGATCCTGAACAAAATAAAGAATTTAGAGATCACTACCTTAACGTACCCGTTGATCTTTCGAATGTTATGTTTATTGCAACATCCAACGTTCTTGAAAATATCCCTGGACCTCTAAGAGATAGAATGGAAGTGCTAAACCTTTCTGGATACACTCAGGAAGAAAAAGTTGCTATATCTAAAAAATACCTTATTCCCAAGCAGCTCGAAGAAAATGGGATTACAGATGATCACGTCGAATTCACTGACGAAGGTCTTCACTCAGTAATCAAAAACTTCACGGCCGAAGCTGGACTAAGAAATTTAGAAAGAAGAATTGGTGCCCTTTGTAGAAAAGTCGCCATGAAAATAGCGAAAGGCGAGCAAGAAGTTACAAATATTGTACCTGAGACCGTAATCGATCTCCTTGGACCTCCTGTTTTCACAAAAGAAGACCATAGAGAAGAAGATGAAGTTGGCGTAGCAACAGGTTTGGCCTGGACCGCAGCCGGTGGAGAAGTTCTCTACATTGAATCAACTAAGATGAGAGGAAAGGGATTTACCCTTACCGGGCAACTTGGCGATGTCATGAAAGAATCTGCGCAAACTGCGATTGGCTATATTAGAAGTCGTGCCGAATATCTTGGTATCTCTGATGATATTTTTGAAGAGAATGAAATCCATATCCACCTTCCAGCTGGGGCCATTCCAAAAGATGGGCCAAGCGCAGGGATTACACTGGCGACAACTATTATTTCACTACTCACAGACTTTCCCATTGATCGCACTGTAGCGATGACTGGTGAAATTACACTTACAGGAAAAGTTCTTCCCGTTGGTGGAGTTAAAGAAAAATGTCTTGCTGCAATGAGAATGGGAATAAAAACAGTAATCATCCCGTGGAAGTGCCAAAAAGATCTTATTGATATTCCAAAAGAATATAGAGAAAAACTAGAACTTATTCCGGTTAAAACAATCCATGAAGTTCTTGATATTGCTCTCATTGGCTGGAGTGAAAGGCAAAAAACGATTAAAAAGCCTTCCAGTAAAAAGAAAGGTGGAAAGCCAAGTAGCATTCCACCAGTCGCTGCATAATTAAATCTATAATCAATAAGTAATATCCTCACTCTGAGGGTATTACTTACTTGAATCCGACAATGCTCAAGTATAAACTATCTGAAGAACTTTGATTAATGGATAGTTATGGCCGATAAAAAAAATCAACAATTAAGAATCACTGTCGTTGATGACTCTGAGTACTCGAGAAAGAGTATTATTGAAATCCTTGAAGGTGAAGGCTATAACGTTGTTGGCCAGGCAGGTTCTGCAGAAGAAGGAATCTCGGTTGGTGGTAACACCAACTCTAACCTCTACATTATCGATGTTATTATGCCAGAGAGATCAGGCCTAGAGATGGCCAAATTACTCTCTGAAAAATCGATGGGTGTTAATATCATTATGATGTCTTCATTAAATATGGAGTCGATTATCATCGAATCAATTTCTAGTGGAGCTATAGACTT
>JBFHGF010000581.1:0-1697 GCA_041583335.1 Bacteriovoracaceae bacterium | reverse complement strand
CGATATTCAAGCGGGCTTTATCGGTCTCAATGCCCTGAAGTATTCCTATGTTCCCACTAAGGAGAAGTTGGCCAAGCGTAGGATGTGGGATCGTGCCTACTTAGAGTTGATGGCCCACTATGGATTTAACACCTTTTCCGGTTTACCCACCGACTACGAATATCCGGTTGGCCTCTCTTTTGAGGAGACCCAAAAGTTGATTGAGTTCGCGCGACCTTTGGGTTTTATAGCGCCGTACTACACTTATAGTGGAGAGTTTCTCCACCGTTTCTTTGAAGACAATGGTATGGCCCAAATCAAAAAAGAAAAGAGTGTACTCAATGCCATGCTGGCCAAGCCTTTATTTAAGGATATTGTCTTTCAATTTACTGATGAGGCCAGTGGCTATAGCAATACGGTGGAGCGTGACCTCAAGAGGTATCACTTTTTAAAGGAAAACTTTCCCTTGTTAAGGCTAGGGGGCTTTTCCACATGGAATGATGGCCAAGGTGCCAGATTAGTTGAGTTCAATAAGAAAATGGATCAACTGAGCTTAAGTGAAGTAGGATTTTCCGCACTCGATTGGCTGGCCAAGAAAAATAGGCCTTGGGGACTCTATAATCAAGCCCAGGGGGCCCGCGAAGATGTCTACCATACCTTTGGTCGCTCCCTTTGGACATGGGCCAGTAAAGAGGGGTTTTCCTCTTACTTAGAATGGCACGCAGCTGCTATTCAAAACCTTCCTTACTTTGACCTCGATGGGCGTGAAGCAGATGTGGCCGTGGCCTTTCCCACTAGTGAAGGGAGACTCAATCCCACCCTTAAGTTGTTGCGAGCGGCCGAAGGCCTTCAGGACTATAGGTGGTTACAATACCTCTCTTCTCAAAGAGCTTTTTCTAGCGAGAAAGTTTTAAAGTATGAAGAAAAATATAGATTTAGGAGTCAAATCTTATTTCTTTTAAAGTAATAATTGTCGCCTTAGCTCAAAGTCTCTCTTTTCCACAGTAAAAAATATAATGGTCTCATTTATATTCTTGAGAAAAACGCTTGGTTAATGTATTAATTCCAAAAAATTTAGTTTACCTTTTTTGGAGTTCATATGCCGCCACTCGCGACCTTTAATACGGAAAGTTTGGATATTAAGAACTTTGATATGCAAAAGATGTTCTTTTCCAATACATCACTATTTCAAAACCTCATTGTAGATCGAAGCATTAGTAATATCCTTGAAAGGCTTATCGCATTAGTGGCCATCGTTCTTATTTCTCCACTTCTCTTGGCCGTTTCTTTGGCCATAAAAGTGGCGATGCCAGGACCTGTTATTTATAGCCAAGTTCGAGTTGGTCGTGATGGGAAAGAATTTTCTATTTTTAAGTTTCGCTCCATGGTCGTTGATGCAGAAGTTAAGAGTGGTCCTATGTTGGACCAAGAAAATGATCAGCGTATCACACCTCTCGGAAACTTTTTAAGAAAGAGTCACCTCGATGAGCTACCGCAAATCTTCAATGTCCTCAAAGGGGATATGGCGTTTGTTGGACCTCGTCCTGAAAGACCATGCTTTGTCGTAGATTTCGATAGAGAAGTTCCCCATTATATAAGAAGAAAGGAAGTTCTTCCGGGAATTACGGGTTTGGCCCAAGTATGTTTACCTTATAGCGCTACGGCAGAAGAGAAAATTCAATATGATGCTTACTATATTGATAACCAAAATTCTGTGG
>JBFHGF010000580.1:0-1706 GCA_041583335.1 Bacteriovoracaceae bacterium | reverse complement strand
TGTTCTTTGGCTAGCCTTGAGACTTCATTTTGCTTAATCTTTTCTTGAGCTCATTTTCAAGTTTCGTTTTGTCATAAGGTTTTAAGCTTTTCCAAGATTTATATTCTTTGAGAGTGAGGCCACAGCCCACACACCATTGAGATGGGCCATTGAACTCACAAATACTTATGCAAGGGCTTTTTTTTCTTCATCGCTACAGTGAACTCATGATTTCTTCTATTGCTATTTTTGAGTCAATATTCTTTTCTTTCAAAAAGTCTTCGTTATACATCTTTGAATAGGATCTCTCGCCTAGGTCACATAGGAAACTTAGAATTTTCTTTCCACTTCCTTTGTTCTGTAACGCCAATTTAAATGCTGCTGCAAGATTTAAAGCGGAGCTTGATCCTAGAACAATTCCGTCATGATCGCGAACATAGCGAGATAGTGAAATATGAAGGGAATCATCGATAGAGAAGCCACCATCAAGTACAGATTGAGAGAAGTTGGCGGTTTCGCGCATGATTCCAATTCCCTCTGTTATAGAAGTTCCTTGGGACTTAAACTCACCATGTTTTAAAAAGTAGTCGAGACCAGAACCATGAGGGTCGACGAGAAAACATTGAATGCCTTTAATCTTCTCTTTTAAATACTTTGAGGTGCCGCCAATCGTTCCTCCGGTTCCCGCTGAACAGACAAAGAAGTCTAGGTCACCGTTAAAGTCCTTAACAATTTCAGGTCCGGTATTTTCATAGTGCGCAAGGTGATTATCGAGGTTTTCAAATTGATTGGCCCACCAATATCCTTTATTCTCTTCGGCGACTCTTCTGGCGGTATGATAGAAATGATTTTCATTGGCAAAGGGAACGGGATCAACAGTGAGGAGGTCGCCTCCATACAGCTCAATCATACGCTCCTTTTCAATTGCCTGGCCCTTGGGCATGACGACCTTAATATTGAGACCAAGGCTTTTGGCCACGACCGTTAAACCAATACCTGTATTACCAGCGGTTCCCTCGACAATGGTCATTCCAGGCTTGAGGTCACCTCTTACAATGGCCTTTTCAATCATACTAAGGGCCGCACGATCTTTAATTGATCCTCCTGGGTTAAAACACTCACATTTAAGATAAATGTCACAGCCAGAAAGCTTAGAGAGGGATTCAATTTTTACAATGGGAGTATTTCCAATTAGCTTTGACTGATTTTGGGCAATGGCCATATGAGTGTCCTCGATGAAGGTAGAAGTTTTTCGTCCTAATGATGGAGAATATGGGCAAATTATACACTTGAAAGTATTTGGACAAAAGCATCATAAGTTAGAAGAGGGCGTGATTTTCAAGATGAATACTTCGACGGCCAAAAGTAATAAATGATCTTAATCAGTAATTTTCCTATCTTGAGAATAGGGATCATCGTGTGCGGGAGATTTAGAATGGGGGCGAGAAATCATATATAGAGGGGAGGTTCTATGAAAGCATTCAAAGATAAAACAATTATTGTTACTGGAGCAGCTTCTGGTATTGGTAGGGCAACGGCTTTGGCCTTTGCTGGGGAGGGAGCTAATGTTGTGGTCTCTGATGTAGATGAGGTTCAAGGAATAGAGACGTCTAAGATGATTGAGAACTTAGGTGGAAAGGCGCTCTTTGTTGCATGTGATGTTACGGATGAAGGCCATGTGAAAAGCTTAGTGAAAAGGACCGTTGAAACGTTTGGAAAGAATGTAT
>JBFHGF010000579.1:0-1707 GCA_041583335.1 Bacteriovoracaceae bacterium | reverse complement strand
ATGAATTGGGTGATTTAGTTCACGCTGACTTCTATCGTTTGAAAGATGCTGAAGAAATTATTCATCTTGAATTGTCCATGTATCTTGAAGATAAGGACTATTTCTTAGTTGAGTGGGGGAAGCCTTACCTCAGAGAAATACTCGCAGAAACATCCGACGATTTTAACGTCTATGAAATTGAGTTTGAAATGAATGAAGCGAAGGATGGTGAAGAGAGCTCTTCACGTAATTTAAAGTTAATTCATTTGAATACTTGATTCCTCAAGGCGGAATAAACTTCCCCGGCCCTTTTTTTATCAAATTATTTTTGTGCTTATTTTGGATGTCATTTTTTGCCAAAATGCCGTTATTTAGGCCGTAACCCCACGAATTTAATGAGCATCAAAAAACTGACAGGAATGTGTAACTTTATTTTAGAAAATTAAAACGATTTTGTTTTCTTTGAGAGTTGACGGTTAAAAGATTCGGCCGTCATAATATCTTAGGACCTGATTAAGGAACTCTTTTAATCGAGTTTTTAAAGGGGACAGGGTGAAGCTAGGAAAGTGAAACCCAATACGGCAGTTTTTTAAACATTTTACCCTATCAGCTTTAAGCTATTTTTTAATGATTGGATTTATGGAGGAAGACCAATGAGACTAACATCTAAAGGACGTTACGCAGTTCGTGCTATGCTGGATCTAACAATGCATTCAAACGGAAACCCTGTTCGTTTGCAAGAGATCTCAACTCGCCAAAACATTTCACTACACTATCTCGAGCAACTTTTCAGAAAGCTCAGAAATGGCCAGGCCGTAAAGTCTGTTCGTGGACCAGGTGGTGGATATGTTCTAGCTCGTCAAATGGACCAAATTTCAATTAAAGACGTTCTTGACTGTGTTGGTGAAAATACTAACCCAGCGAAGGATATCGTTGGTTCAGAAGCAGAAAGTGCAAACACTGTTGAATTTCATCTTTCAAAAGATTACTTCCAAAACCTTGGAACAATCATGAGAGATTACCTAACTACTACTTCACTAGGAGACCTTGCTCGTCAAGCTGCTGCTACAGAAGCGAATATCAAGTCTGAGGAAGCTGCTAATGGCGCCAATGAATCAGTTCTAGGTGGAGCTACTCCTGTTGCTGGTACAGAAACTACGAATACTGAAGCAAACTCAATGAATGTTACTTCTGCGATTCGTGGACCACTTGGTGAAATCAACCAATAATTAACTACTCTTATCAGTAGAAAAAAAAGGCCCACTTTTTAGTGGGCCTTTTTTATTTGGATTCCTATTTCTTATTTTTCTTTTTTTACTGTGCACTCCACAGTGATATCATCGGCACTTTTGATTTTTTCAACGGCCGTTACCGTCGATTTTTCAATAGATCCATCTCTCTTTCGCGTTTCAAAATCAAAGTGGTAAATCGTCGTTACTCCATTAGGGGTAAGGCCACCAAAGTAATTTCCTCCCATCGCTCTCGTGAATCCCTCTTCTTCAAAAAGGGCCGCAGCTTCTAGGGGACAAGTCTTTAAGAGTGCCGTTGTCATATTGGCATCTTCTTGAGTGAATGTTCCACTTTGTGAGGCCATTGTAGTGGCGGACATTATAATCAGGGCCAAGGTCGCAAGTATCTTCATCATTTATTCCTTTTGAAGGGTTGATAGGAGATGATGAGGCCATCATAAGCGAGAATCGTTCAAATTTACCCCTCCATTATATTTAT
>JBFHGF010000578.1:0-1713 GCA_041583335.1 Bacteriovoracaceae bacterium | reverse complement strand
TGAATCTTTCTTCTCAATTCCTGGACTGGGGGGGATCACATTGAAGGCGATCAACACTTCAGACTTTCCGGTGTTGAAAGCAATGACGGTTTTGACTTCCGTTGCATATATTCTCTTCAGTGTACTAACTGATTTTCTCTACACTGTTGTAGATCCAAGAGTGAGGTTAAATTAATATGGCAACTTCAAGCTCTTCAAATTCATTGTGGCACCACGCTTTCCATACACTAAGACGTGATAAACTTGCTGTTATCTCGCTAACGATTGTTGTGTTCTATTCACTTTTGGCCGTACTTTCCGCAACTGGAGTGATTGCTTCTGGTTGGTCGGAAGAGGTGGGACCTTCTTATGCTCCTCCATCTGCCGATTACCTCTTTGGATTAGATATCTTCGGAAGAAGCGTATTGGCCAAAACGATTAAGGGGACAGAGATCGCTATGTCGGTAGGACTAGTTACAGGTCTTATATCCATGGTGATTGGAGTCTTTCTTGGAGCAATTGCAGGATATTACGGTGGTAAAGTCGACGAGTTTATAGTTTGGTTTTATACAACTTTTACTTCAATCCCTACTTTTATGCTTTTGGTATCCATTACCTTTATTTTAGGTAAGGGAATCTTGGCCGTTTACTTGGCCCTTGGTCTTACGACTTGGGTGAGTCTTTGCCGTCTTATTCGAGGGGAATTTATTCGCCATAAAGACAGAGATTATGTTCAAGCAGCTTCTGCCATTGGTGGCGGCGACTTCAGAAAGATTTTTAAACATATTCTACCCAATGTTTTTCACATTGTGATCATCAATTTCTCGCTTCAATTTCAAGTAGCGATTAAGTCTGAGGTTATTTTGAGTTACCTTGGTCTCGGTGTTCAAGGAAAACCAAGTTGGGGAATTATGATCAATGATGCCAAATTAGAATTGGCCCGAGGGAACTGGTGGCAGCTTGCTGCGGCCACGGGTGCAATGATGGTTGTGGTATTGGCCTTTAATATTCTAGGGGATGCATTGAGAGATGCGCTCGATCCTAAACTAAAGGGCAAGTAGAAAATAATTGAGCTAGTTACATTTATACGAGGACAGTATGGCCGAAAAGATTTTGGAAGTGAAAGACCTTGTCGTTGAATTTAAAACGGACAGAGGTCAAGTTACTGCGGTTAACGGTGTTAATTTTGAGGTTTATAAGGGAAAGACTCTTGGAATTGTAGGAGAGTCTGGTTCTGGTAAGTCAGTGACCGCCCTTTCCGTTATGCGATTGATCCCCAATCCTCCTGGACGTGTTACTGGAGGAGAGATCCTTTATCGTGGGGAAAATGTTCTCGATATTCCTATGGAAAATATGAGAAGAATTCGTGGTAACAAGATTGCCATGATTTTTCAGGAGCCCATGACCTCTTTGAATCCTGTCTTTACAGTAGGAAATCAAATTGAAGAAGTTCTTGAACTTCACCAGAAAAATTTATCAAAAGTTGAAAGAGTGGCCAAAGCGATTGAAATGCTTCGTCTTGTTGGAATTCCTTCTCCTGAAAAAAGAGTAACAGAGTATCCTCACCAGCTTTCAGGTGGGATGAGACAAAGGGTTATGATTGCTATGTCTCTTGCCTGTGAACCTGATATTCTTATTGCTGATGAACCCACGACAGCACTAGATGTGACGATTCAAGCTCAAATCCTTGAGCTTATGAAAAAATTGCAGACAGAAATGGGGATGGGAATCATC
>JBFHGF010000577.1:0-1714 GCA_041583335.1 Bacteriovoracaceae bacterium | reverse complement strand
ATTATGAGGAATGTCCGCGATCGTCTGGTTGCGGATCAGAATCCCTGTCCAGCTAATGATACCTCGATTGGCTGTACTATCTCCCGCGCCGTCTCGAGCTTTGGGACCTTAGACGCCAATTTTCGGTTTTTTCAAGTCAGAAGATAGCCTCTAAGTAACTGAATAAACATCTACATAACGAAGCTTATTGACACAGTGTGTGAAAATAATACATTGAGTCAAGGTATACCTTTATTTTTCCTCGCCATTTGCTATAACGGAGCTGATTTATTGCTATATGCACAATGCTGTTCTGCCGAGACAACCCTCTTTGAGGGATTTTGATCAGAACATGAGGAGACTTTAAAATGAAAAGTTCTATGAAAAGAGACATTCAGTTGGTTGCTCTACTGGCCTTGGCCGGATTGAGTTGCTCATCTTTTGCTCAAGATGATTACCTTACTAATCAAACGGAAGAAATTCTAAACTCCGAGCAAATTGATATCGATGGAACCTTCAAGCAAGAAAGTGCTGCTGATCGCGTCGCTAAAATGAGGCAACAACTTGAAGATCAAAATGAGCAAATGGTTCAAAAGAAAATTGAAGATATCCGTATTAAGCAAGAGCAAGAGCTTGCTAATAAGTTAAAGAGTGCTTTTCAAGGTAATCTTCAAGCGATGGATCAAGCTGGAACGGCAACCGATTCAGTAGATACGGTTCAGGCCGCTCCTCAGAGAATTGTTGCTCCGATGCCAGAGTTTGCTCCTGAGAAAGAGGAAAAACTCTATAAAGTCATTCCTTATGTTGGAGGAAAGGTTTACAACAGCAGCGAGATTGATTCTTTCAATGCCAATGTAGACACCGGTGTTTCTCTTGAAACTATGCTTACAGAGAGAATCAGTATCGGTTTTCGTTTTGGTTATACCACGATGGATTTTTCTGATACCGACACTTACTTAAGTTCAGTAAACTCAAGCTTCTATGAAGATCTTGAAGTAAAGTATAAGAACCTTTCTGCTGGTATTCAGTCGAAATTCTTTCTTACGACAAGTCGTTTTCGTCCCTTTATTGGTATAGGGGCTGCTTACAATAGAACAACTCTAGATCTTGAAAATAGCATTTCAAATAATAACGGTTGTTACTATTATAGAAATCAGTACTACTGCTACAATAATGTAAATGATGACGATAGAAGTGTGACAGGAACTAACTTTACAGGAACTGCTTCTGTAGGGGCCGAGGTTCTTTTCAACGAGTCAATCGGACTTAATATCCAGTTTGATTATACTCGTGCTTTTAACTCAGCATTTAACGCAACTTCAAATAGCGCCAGCTCTTCAGAGCAAGTTCAAAACTTCCTCAAAGAGCACGGTGAGAATTTGGATGATGCAGATATTGCAGCGCTTAACGTAGGTCTTGTTGTAAAGTTTTAAGGCCGATAAATTCGATCAACTTAAATAAGTCTTTACCTAGATCAATTATTCAATCAATCTTTTTAGGGCCTCTCGTTTTTGATTACGACAGGCCCTTTTCTTTTTCCCTAAATCGGCATCTAATGTTTACCTAACGGATTAAACTGACTTTTCACCTATGAAATACGTGAAGGCCAGTTTAATATTATTAAGTATTTTTTATTCATATAAATATATCTCTTACGGAAAGGAGAACTTCTATGGCAGATGGACGCCCCGTTTATATTGTCTCAGCAAAACGTACGCCTCAGGCGAAATCTGGT
>JBFHGF010000576.1:0-1717 GCA_041583335.1 Bacteriovoracaceae bacterium | reverse complement strand
GATCGAGGTCGCGAAAAATTTTACCTTGTGGGTTTTGAGGATTGGATAGGGGAAGTTCCCCGTCTCTTTCCCCATCTTCATTGACAGGAAATTCCCCGTTTTCAGAGGAGTTCTTGATCGGGCGAGTAAGGTCAGCTTCTTCAAGGCCCGTAATCGTTCTGAGCTTTGTTTCAAAAACATGAATCCTCTCCAAATCTT
Source organism: Bacteriovoracaceae bacterium (assembly GCA_041583335.1). Taxonomy (GTDB): domain Bacteria; phylum Bdellovibrionota; class Bacteriovoracia; order Bacteriovoracales; family Bacteriovoracaceae. The sequence goes on along the minus strand of JBFHGF010000576.1, from coordinate 1,519 downwards.
CAGAGAGGGTATTGAGTTTCATTTGAAAGAGCTGGATTTGCTCTTTGAGCTGACGGTTTTCAATGGTGAGGTGCTTATTTTGATAAACTTGGCGCAGGATCTTCCAGTAGTCATAAGTTAGGATTCCCAGAAGAACAATGAAGATGACCAAAAAGAACACCGCCGCGTGGAATACCACTCGGGGAATTCGAAAGGAGCGCACTCCTTTTTCTCTTTCTGGGACAATCATGACTGTAAAATAGCGATCCATAAAAACCAATATATTCAGCTTTTGCGATTACGCAAAAGCGCATAAAGCTATGTGCACGTGGATGATCCATTATCATTAATCATCACGATACGAGAGATTTTAAATGAGATAACACTATCACGCTAGTCATCTTTTCAACTGTTTAAGCCTTTTGAAGACCGCGTTGAGTCAAAACGGTTGTTCTCAAGGTTTTAAGTTTAATCTAATTATTCTCATAAAGTTTGACTAATGGTTTTGATAAGAATTAATATGCCCGTGTTGTGAAGTGGTAAAGACCTCCAAGGAAAAAAGGAGCTTACACTTTAATCGTGGCCATGAGTCCTTATAATATAAATATTCGGCCACACCTCAACCTAGGAAGAGATTATGCGTAAACCCCTAAGTCTTGTGAAACTTCTTCTATCCCTTTGCTTACTGCTTGGACTCGTCTCAGCTTCAGCATCTTCCTACAACGGAAGTTACTACAAGCAGGCCAATCTCAATGGTCTTTCCGGTTACGCTCTTAAATCGGCACTTGCTAAACTTCTTGATAAAACCCATCGCGCTCAATCATATGGTGCACTCTACTATGCTTACTTAGAGGGAGACACTGACCTTGATTATGAAGGTGATGGATCTATTGTTGATATGTACTCAGAGAACCCAACAGGTAGAGAGCGCTATAATTATACTTCTCGCGGTGATACTTGTGGCAGTTATCATGGAGAAGGGGATTGCTTCAATCGAGAACATATCTTTCCTCAGAGTGCTTTCTACAAAAAGTCTCCTATGAGAACTGATTACTTCCACATTTATCCTACTGATGGAAAAGTAAATAATATGAGAGGGAACCATCCTTTTGGTGAAGTGGCCGATGTGGAATGGGTTTCTGAAAATGGCTCCAAGCTGGGCAAGAATCGTTCACTTGGTTACACGGGACAATTCTTCGAGCCTATCGATGAATTTAAAGGTGATATTGCTCGCGCGCTACTGTACTTTGCTATCCGATATGAAGATCGTATCAGAAGCTTCCGTCACGCTATGCTCGATGGCACTGACGATCAAGTCTATAAGAAGAACTTCCTCGACATTCTCCTTCGTTGGCACAAACTCGATCCGGTAAGTGACTTTGAAAGACGTCGTAACGATAATGGAGAAGAGTTCCAAGGAAACCGCAACCCCTTGATCGATTACCCAGAGTACGTTTCCGAAATCTGGAAATAAGTCTAACGTATTAAAATTATTACTTTTAATTGGCCGTCAATTCTTTTTCCACGGCCGTGATTTCTT
>JBFHGF010000575.1:0-1723 GCA_041583335.1 Bacteriovoracaceae bacterium | reverse complement strand
AGAAGGGCCCATACAAACCCCTAAAGAATACGAACGCTCAGGTTGATTTAACGCATATATTACTTGTATACCGCTTATAGCTTCCATTTATAGTAGGTTTAAAGTAATAATCGCTAAAAGATAAACCCTAAAGGCTTCAAAAGATTTAGGTATGACTAAGAGAGAATTCCATGGAATTAAGACATCTACGATACTTTTTGGAAATAACCCGTGATCTAAACATGACTAAAGCGGCGAGAAGACTCGGAATTTCCCAGCCTCCGCTCAGTAGACAAATAAAACAACTCGAGGAAGAACTCGGTGCCGACCTCTTTGATCGCTCGGGCAATAACCTCTCACTCACAGACGCAGGGACCTTCTTTACTATGAAGGCCCAGCAAATTCTCGATAGTGTCGAGTCTACTTCTCAAGCTGTAGGTCGTATCGGTGGACCAAGTAAGCAGTGGTTAAATATTGGTTTTGTTCCTTCGACTATCTATGGTTTTCTTCCCCAACTTATTCGTCGCTTTCGCACCAGTAGTCCTAGCGTTGAAGTCTCGCTTATCGATTTAATGAGTCAGGATCAAATCCATGCTCTTAAGTCGGGTCAAATTGATATAGGATTTGGTCGCTTGCATATCAACGATCCTGAGATAAAAAAAGAAGTCATATTTGATGAGCCGTTGATGGCGGTCTTTCAAAAAGGTCATCCCTTGGCCAGTCGTAAATCAATCACACTCAAAGAAATGTCTACAGTGCCTCTTATTCTTTATCCTAAGAAACCTAGACCCAATTACGCAGACCAAGTTTCAGCACTATTCTATCAGCACTCTTATCAAATTAATGTGGTTCAAGAAGTGCAGGAACTACAAACGACACTTGGTCTAATTGCAGCAGGGGTGGGCTGTTCCATCGTTCCTCGCTCTGTCCAAAAGATGAGGATGGGTGATGTTGTTTATATCCCTTTTAAAGACAAGAGCGTGACATCACCGGTAGTGATGTCCTATCTCAATAGACATGAACAAACGGAACAGCTACGAAAATTTATTAAACGTGTACGCCTACTCTCTCACCTTAGTTCAAACTAGAGAAAAAATCGAGTACATCGACGACCTCTTTACAAAGGAGTTCGACTTCTCTTGGTAGGTCGTATTCATTCTCCCCTACCTTCACAAAAGCACCCCAATTGTAGTTTCCAAGATATACCATCGAAAGGTAACGGTCGCCCCAACGAGCACCAAATGTATTGGAATCCTCACCAAAGGAAAATTGATCAGTTGCACTTATCGCAACAGGTTTTAAAGATGGACCATATTCACGTCCAAAATCGAGATCAACTCCCTCTTTCTCTATCACAATGTCGAGATAGAGTTCTTGACCCTGTTGAAAGTCTGGATCAAAGACACTGAATGGTTGGTGGCATTTAAAAACAACCTCGGCCGAGCTTGAAAATGTGATCAAGCTCGTGAGGGCCAAAAGCATGGCCTTTTTCATTACTATTCCCCTAAAACAAGTGGCATTCTTTTGAAGGCCACAGAGTTATCCCTCTCTCTACATAAAAGTAGATATTGATAACTCCCTTCTATCGCTTCAGGGCTTAAATGAACACATTGGTCTGGAATTTCTACAGACAATTGAGCGGGACGGTTTAACTCACCATTCTCATTGGCCACCATAGTATACAGGCGGCTACCAAAGATTAAGGTACTGTTAATAAAGGCACCGGCAAGCTTTTTCCCCGATT
>JBFHGF010000574.1:0-1725 GCA_041583335.1 Bacteriovoracaceae bacterium | reverse complement strand
GGATATATGAGCTTATGGGCCAAAGAAATCGCAATTTCTCCAAAAATACTGAAAATGATCTCAGAAATAGATGAGTTTAAAGGCTCATGGAAGGCCCTAGGTCAATTGGCGCCAGAAAAGCTTCTTACTCTCAAGAAAGTTGCGACTATTGAATCAGTGGCCTCATCAACAAGAATTGAAGGTGTGAAGCTCTCTGACTCAGAAGTAAAAGCACTGCTTTCAGGCCTTAATATCAACACTCTCAAAAATAGAGACGAAGAAGAAGTCGCGGGATACGCCGAGATTATGAATCTCATTTATGAGAGTCATAGCGACCTCATTCCTTCTGAAAATATCATCAAGCAGCTTCATCAGACACTACTCAAATTTAGCACTAAGGATGTCCGTCATCGTGGTGACTATAAGAAACTGAGCAATAACGTAGAAGCTTTTGGCCCAGATGGCGAAAGTCTCGGAGTTATTTTTCAAACATCATCCCCACTTGAGACCCCCTATCAAATGGAGTCTCTATCAAACTGGCTAAAATCCTCCATGGATTCACCAGAGATTCATCACCTAGTCACCATTGCAATCTTCACGGTAAGCTTCTTGGCCATCCATCCTTTTCAAGATGGTAATGGTCGCTTATCCCGCGCTCTTACAATGCTTCTGCTTCTAAGAGCAGGTTATGACTATATTCCCTACTCTTCTCTTGAACGAGTCATTGAAGAGAACAAAGATTTATATTATCTAAAACTTAGAGAAGCCCAAACAGAAGACAAAGATGAATCAACTGGTCTTCAAAATTGGATCACCTTCTTTCTTGAATGCTTAATTAAGCAAAAGAGCACTCTTAAAAGAAAAGTGGAGAAAGAAAAAATACTCAAGACAGTTCCCAAATTATCAGAAGATATTCTGATTCTTTTGAAAGAGCATGGAAAGCTATCTGTCGGAGATATTGCCAAACTCACCCAAGCCAATAGGAATACTGTGAAATCTCATGTCTTTTCTCTACTCGAAGATGGAGAAATAAAGAAAGCTGGTCAGGGTAAAGGTACCTACTACTATATTTAGGATAAGTTCAATTTATTACCAAATACAAAAATTATTATTTAAGGGGCAGTTGTATAAGAAATATACACACTAATCCTCGTATCTATCTGAAAACACAATGCAAAACTGGCAAAATCATTGCACTTACTTCATAAAATAATGGAGATGACATGAAAAAATTAAACTTCTTTTTAGTCCTAAATATCTTAACTTTTTTATTTGGCTGCACCCATAGTTCATTAAGGAATGAAACACCTCCATACTACGAAGTACAGTTTCATTCAAATTATGGTGGAAGGGTTAATTATACAATAGAAGTTAATACTTCCATCTATTGTCCAAAAGACATTAATAAAAAACAACAATATGGCGATGTGTGTAAGTCGGCATCGACAGGTAACTACCTTTTCAAGAATGTACTTTCTGCAGACTCTTACATAAAGGGTGAAGCTACAAAATTCTGTAATGGAATCTTGGGAGAAAAAGAGTTAAAAAGACTCCAACAGTACGATGGAGTCGAGGATATGAATTGCTATACCTCCTACGGAACAACAAATTGTTATGGTGGAGGACCAAAAATAAAAAGTCAGATTTTAATTAGCTATCCATGTTTAAAAAATTCACAAAGATCAGCATATATAAGGAAATAAAATCATCTTATAAACTGTAAAAGTTGCGACTTGATCTGACAGT
>JBFHGF010000573.1:0-1733 GCA_041583335.1 Bacteriovoracaceae bacterium | reverse complement strand
GCTATTACCAAGAGCTGGGTCAGCTTGCCTATAAGCAACTCGATGGAGTTGTCCCAAGCGCCTATGATATTCCATCATTTTTTAATGTAATTTCTCATCGCTTTGAGAAGCTCGCTGAGGTCATCGGCCTTGTTTCCGAGAAAACTCTCGGAAACGACTTTAGGGCTGATGATGTCTATCTAATTGTTTCAAAGAAATTGGCCGTTTAGGCCCAGGGATTTTCCTTTCCTACAATAATGGTACTCCACTTCTGTGAGAGTACCTTCTTTAGGTTCACTAAGAACTCATCGTATTCAAGGTCTTCAATTTTCTTATTGTTATCATGGTAGAAGTCTAGCTTCTGCCCTTGAAGAGTTGTTACTGAGTAGATATTGGCGTAGTCGTCATTAGTTTGAATATTGAGAAGACTTTGGCCGGCAATCATTGTCTTAATGCGAATGAACTCTTTCTTCGATAGTCCATTTTGTTTGATGTTATCAAGAATTTTGTTAATGGCATCGATGGCGGCAGGGACTTTGTCATAACCAGAGGCCATGTAGATTCCCCAGAAGCCAGCTTCTAGAGCAGAAAAGTGAATGGGTTGAGCTGTGTAGCAAAGACCTTGGCGATCTCTTACTTCTACAAAGAGTTCTGAACTTTGACCTGATAGGTGAGTGGTAAGCATTTTGAGTGCAACATTTTCTTTGTTTCCAAGAGACTTGATTGGTATTCCTGTGAAGATTTGAGTCTGCTCACGATCAAAATGAATATACTCTTTAGCCCCTTTGATGGGAGCAACTTTACCTTTCTTAGGTTTTACTTTTTTACGGGAGGGAAGTTCACTAAGAAGTGGCTCAAGTGCTGCAAGTACATCATTGAGGGACTTGTCTCCACAGTAAGTAAGGAGCATTTCCTTTGATTTAATCCCCTTTGTGTGGGTGTCTTTGATGAGTTTACCCGAAATTGATTTGATAGATTTGGTTGTCCCGAGAATGGACATCGAATAAGGGTGATTATTAAACATTAACTCGCCGGCACGATTGAAGCATTGCTTAACAGGATCCTTCTCATGGTTGCGAAGTGCACGTAGAGCAATTTCTTTTTCATGCTTAATGAACTCAGATTTAAAGCTTGGTTGTAATAGTGTTCCGGAAAAATGACCTACAAGTGTTTTAAAGTGTTCAGACTGACCGTGAAGAGTGAGTCCATAGGCATTCTTTCCTGAAAATGAATTCATTTGCGCCGAAAGTAAATCAAGCTCTTGCTTCATCTTCTTATAAGGAATCTTTCCGTAACCTTTAATTAAGGTTGAACTGAGCAGTTGATAGAGGCCGTTATCTTTTGAACTCTCTTCTGTAATACCACCTTTGACATATGCATGAAGGACAAAGGTAGGGTTCATTGCGTTGTAACGATACACAAGCTCGATACCTGGTTTGATCTCTAGAAGTTGAACTTGAGGATCATAGGCAGAGAGTTTCGTTTTGTAGTTATAAGAATTTTTTAACTTCGTATTTTTAATTTTCTTATGAAGACTTGTTTGAAAGTCGGCCACCATTTTCTTATATTTTGCTTCAGTGGCTTTATCTGTTTCAGGAGTTTGAACGCTCACGTGAAGTGATCTTCTAAAAATTTCATGTAGAGAATCATTGACTTGAGAAACACTAGTTTCTCTAATGCGTTTAATGAACTCCTCTTCGGAGTTAATATCTCCACTGGAAGCATAGCTATGACCTAGAGAGAAGGCATATGAT
>JBFHGF010000572.1:0-1743 GCA_041583335.1 Bacteriovoracaceae bacterium | reverse complement strand
CTCCGGGTTATGAGCCCGACGAGCTGCCAACTGCTCTACCCTGCGCCGACAAGAACACATCTTAATGACACTTGAAGAAAGTGTCAACAGGTTTAAGATAATTGGTTATAAAAGAAATATGGGTCAAAATGATACAAAAGTTCCCAATATTGCTATTGAGAATTATCTGTAGGGACAACTTTTCTCAAAATATGGAGAAAATAAGGCGAGTTGTGTAAAAATGACACACTATTGAAGGTTTTTGCTGTTAAAACGGGTTTCTTTTGGAGTGATGTTTCTTACTGAAAAATTGATTAATAGTTATGTAACTTATTACATAATAATAAATTATAAAATTTTTAAGTAAAAATTGAAATTTTCTTCTCAAAGTTGGCACGCAAAGTGCTTATTAGTAAGTGTCCTTCAAAAAGGACCATAAAAAGAAAATAAATATTATACGGAGGTGTAATTATGAAATACATCGTAACAAGAAACTCACAACCAACAACAGTGGCAAGAGATTTTGACAACCTATTTTCCAGTCTTTGGAACAGTTGGGGATATCCCACAGTGAAAACTCCCGCAGTAGATATCTGGGAAGATGAGAAAGCTTACATGGTTTCTGCAGAACTTCCAGGCTACAGTGAAAAAGATGTAGATGTTCATGTAGATAAACATGTGTTGAAGATCTCTTCAGTATGTGAAGCAGAGAAAGAAGAGAAAGAGGAGAAACAATCTCCTAACTACCTTATCAAAGAACGCTATTGCAGCGCCTTTGAACGATCTTTCACATTGCCTGAGGGTGTAGATGAAGAGAACATCTCTGGAGAATTTAAAAATGGAATTCTGACTTTGACTATTCCAAAACTTCCAGAGCAACAGCCGAAGAAGATTGAAGTTAAGATCGGATAATTACAACTAGTATTAGTGACCAAGAAGGGTGCCATCACAAGTGGCATCCTTTTTTTATTGAATGTTAATAAGACTTAACCCTGTTCGGTTCAATGATTGTTTGATATAATTTATGTAGAGACTTTAAATATGAAATATTTTCAAGGAGGGAACATGGCCTATACAGAACCATACGATGCGCTTGATGAAAAAACTAGAGAAATTTCAAGAGCAATTACAAGTTTAAGGGAAGAGCTCGAAGCAGTTGATTGGTACAATCAACGAGTTGCCACAACACAAGATGCATCTTTAAAAGAGGTGATGGCACATAATCGAGATGAAGAGATCGAGCATGCCAGCATGACAATTGAATGGCTTCGAAGGAATATGGATAAATGGGATGAAGAATTGAAAACCTACCTGTTTACTTCAGGTTCCCTACTGGATGCGGAAGTAAATGGGGGAGATGAAAGACCAAAAAGTTCTTCTCTCGCAATTGGCAGTTTGAAAGAGTAAAGAAAAATTGGAGACAAATTATGGATATGTTAAAAAAAGAGTTAGCACCTTTAACTTCAAAAGTGTGGCAAGAGATTGAGTCAAGAGCTCAAGAGGTATTAAGCAGTCGTTTATCAGCTAGAAAAGCAATACATGTGGTAGGTCCTTTAGGATGGGATTATACGAATGTATCAGAGGGACGACTCGATATTGTAGAAGATAGCGGAGATGTTAAAACTGGAGTTTACCGCACCTCACCACTAACTGAAGCCAGAGTTCGTTTTACCCTCAATAGATGGGAGATGGATAATCTAAATCGAGGGGCACGAGATATTGATCTCACTTCATTAGATTCAGCAGTTGAGAAGATAGCAGAAT
>JBFHGF010000571.1:0-1767 GCA_041583335.1 Bacteriovoracaceae bacterium | reverse complement strand
GCAGGAATAATCACTTCATCACCTGGGCCAATACCAAAGGCCGCCATCCCTACGACTAGGGCATTCGTTCCACTGGTTAGCAATAGAGCAAAGTCTGTTTCCAAATAGTCACACCAAAGCCTTTCGCATTCCGAAGTTTTCGTGACCACCCCTGGGCCTTGGTAACGAAAATAATTCTTGGAGCCGATAACGTCACAGACCTGTTTTTTTTCATTTTCATCCACCCAATACATAATCTATTCCTTTGCCCCATAGCACTTGAATAAGGCCACTGCTAAGGGGTCATCTTGTCCCGTGAATACTTTTTGCGCATTCTCTGATTTATACTTCTCTCTCTGCGCTAATAATTTCTTCCCCAAGGAAGTCACACTAAATTCACCATTTCTCTCTTTTGGCACTTCCTCAAAGACTTGATCTAGGTGTTGCATTGCCATTTTGTAACTAAAATAATCTGTCGTTACAACCTTGCTATCAACTTCACCTAAGGCCTTTGCCAGGGCTTCCACCAATTCGTCATGATCTGTAGTCAGTTGCATACCATCATGAGTGACGGAAATACGCTGAACGAGTTGCGGCAAGGCCTGTATATAATTGCAATGCCCACCCCACTCAGATAGCACCAATCGTCCATTCATTTCGAGGGCCATCAAAGCGGCCATTCCAAAGTTTTCATCGCTATGTAAAGAAGGTGAACAAAAAACAAAGGGACGATCGTTCCACTGTTTTTGAATTTCATCTCTTAGCACAAAACCGTGAAAGATAACTTTATCCGCGACACCGCATTGTCTTGCTAAAAGTTCCAATTCCTTTTGATAGCTCTCAACAGCTCGTATTCCCATATTAGGCCAGCCCAATTGATCTTCCTTTCCATAGAAGTGAAGCTTCAAAGTTTGATCGTGAGCAGAGAGTTGAGCGAAGGCCTTGATCAGACTCTCCAAATTCTTTTGGCGACTTAACCTGCCCACAAAGATAATATCCTGGGCCCTCTCACAATTGAGTTGCTTAGGCACACGACCAAGGTCTCTTTTAGAAAAGGGGTGGTTCAAAACTTTTGCCCCATCAAAACATAAATCCATCGCGAGCGTATCTCCATCACAAGTACCAATGAAGTAATCAGAACAAGTAATGTGTTCACCAATACCAAATTCATAGAGAGGCCATAGACCTAGTGTTGCTTGATTATGAAGATAAAAGAACCATGGGGTTGGAATATACATTTTTTCGCGAATCATGCGCAGCCAGCCGGCCATTGGGGCATTGAAACAAGAAACAACAATGAGGTCTGAGACCATCAGCTCACGCCGATACTGAGAAGGTTTATGTTCATCTACGGATATAACTGTAAGCTGCCATTGCTTTTGAACACAGAAATCTTCCCACAGACCTTTAATATAGGGAATAATCTCCTCCATGGAGGTCCAAACAAAATTCTGTTCTGAATAGAGGAAGACGATTTTTTTCATTTCTTTATTATACAATCCTCGAAGATGAGATATTCAACGGCACTCTGTTCAAAAAAGTCATAGGCATCTTTATAACCTTCAAGAATGGGCTGCCCCATTATATTTAAACTGGTGTTAAGAAGTACTGCGAAATCAAATTTTTGCTGACAGGCCTCAAGCAGTGCGTAGTAGCGTGGGTTTTGTTCTCGCATTACCGTCTGCATACGGCAAGTTCCATCCACATGCATAACTTCTTTTAAACGCTCATGGTATTCACTACGTATAGGAGTGGTATAGGACATAAATGGATTTTGAAATCCCTGGG
>JBFHGF010000570.1:0-1774 GCA_041583335.1 Bacteriovoracaceae bacterium | reverse complement strand
CGCCATAAGGGTGAACAGAAGACCCACCACTTCTCCATTCTTTGTACAAGTATTTCCATGGCCTCTGAATATGCGGTTATTCCCGATTCTTCTTTTCGTATCATTAATCGCAAAATCCCTGGCCATTACACTTTTATTTTTGAGGCCTCTAAGAAAATGATCAAGGCGATCAAGGCCAGTAAGACGGACCATGAAATCGGGCTGCGCTTTATTCCTCTTCACTACGTGAATGCCCTCATCGATATTCACGGCGGAGGACTGATCACCACCAATGTGGACGATCATGTCTTGGGATTAGAGTGTGAGCGTCATCAGCTCTATAGCTATCAGCTGGAAGAATGCCTACAGGGGCGAGTGGATATGATCATTGATCCTGGTGAATTTACTTTTGTGGGTTCATCAACCATTTATAAGCTCTCTAATGAGTTTCCTGAATTAGTCAGAGAAGGCGCCGGAGAGCTTCTTTTTTAGATATATTTCGTTTTCTTCACAAAAAAATGCCTATAATTCACGCCAAGGTATAGGTAAGTGACGAGATATACGAAAGGAGGGCCCAATTTATCTTGTTTTCTTGAATAATTCCATATTTGCACTAAGTCCTGATTATCCCAACCATCTTAGTTTTCTCTCTCTTTTTAACCTGAAGTGAGCTCACTTTTCTCTTAAGCTAGATGAATACCAATTTCGGGAGCAACGGGAAAATGAGAACCACAAAATGGAAGGCCTGCTCAAAGGCACCCTTACTATTTATGCATAGGTTTACTGAACGGAATTTTCGATATCCAGCAGGAGAGCAAGGCATGACAGCAAAGAAATACTCATTACGTTTAATAGAAGACTCTCTTGGGGACATTTTTGGCCAACACCTAGACGCTCATTTAGAACATGCATTGGCCGGCGATGCCGAGCTAATCGTCTCAAGAAAAATAGAGGAAGAGGCCGAAGAAGATCTCGGCCTTATCTTTAAATAAAAAAGAGATTTTAGTAGTCTGCGCAAGGGTTCTCTTCCACTCCAATAATTTTTAAAGAAGAAGATGTTCCCAGGCGTGTGGCCCCGGCATTAATCATGGCCTGGGCCGTTTCGCGATCGCGAATCCCACCTGAAGCTTTGACCTCAAGTTCATCACCCACGGTTTGCTTCATCAGCTCCACCGCGTGAACGCTTGCTCCACCATCGGCAAAGCCGGTGCTGGTTTTTACAAAGTGGGCCTTGGCCTCCATAGCACACTGACATGCCCTCTTAATCTCATCATCACTGAGAAGAGAGCTTTCAATTATGACTTTAACGGTGCGTCCAGCGGCCGCTTCAACTACAGAGGCAATATCATCGGTGACGAATTGATCATCACCTTCTTTTAGAGCTCCTAAGTTGTTGACCATATCGACTTCATGGGCACCGGCGTCCACGGCAAGTCTCGCCTCAAAGGATTTCACATTGGTGAGGGTTGCGCCCAAGGGGAAACCAATAACCGTACATACTTCAACCTCAGAGCCCTCAAGGGCCTTTATCGCGCTCTTGATATGGCAAGGTTGGACACAGACCGTTTTAAATTTATGGGTACGGGCCTGGGCACATAGGAAATTGATATCCTCGGTGCTCGCAGTGGGTTTTAGAAGAGTATGGTCGATCATTTGATTTAGGTTTTTCATGGACCTATTATATCTATATAGGATAATTTATCCAGTAACTAGTGCCTGAACCATCTCGAAAAAGGGTAGACTTATCAAATATCGTTGGATTACCAATCCCTTAACTATTTTCATCACCAGCTTG
>JBFHGF010000569.1:0-1794 GCA_041583335.1 Bacteriovoracaceae bacterium | reverse complement strand
ATTTCTTCGGCGCGGGCTTCGGAATTGATGATTTTGAAAAGTTCTTCTTCATTATCTTGAGAGAGACCAGAGAAGGCCACTCCAACTTTCATGAATTCTTGGTCAGAGCCTTTGGGGGCTTCGGCCGGCCATTGACCTGCAACAGTTACGACCGGAATATCAAATTTATGGGAATTTAGACCAAGGCGACAGCCTCTAAATTCTTTGCCCTTAGGATACTCATCTTGCTGATCCTTAGGGATGATAAAAGAGGTTCCCCCGGCACTTATATCCAGTGCATCTTGGAGGATTTCTTCTGTAAGTCTAAATTGAATACGTACCTGAGAACTGGCCTGAAGCCGGTAGTTAGAGCGTTGTTGGGTTTTGAAGAGGGTGCTTGTGAGTTTGAGCTTATAGGAACGAGACTTCTTGTCCTGGGAAAAATTGGCGGTACCAAAGAATTGAAATTTTCCCGATCCTACTTTGAAGAAAACAGATTTTCCCAGAAGTTTGGAGCTGAAGAGTTTGGCCAACAATCCGCCTTGGGGCTCAAGTACAGTTTCTAGAGTTTTAGCGTCAACCCATTTAGGTAGGTAGGTCTCTACTTCCTCTTCACTCTTTCCCTGTTCCCACAACTTTACTTCGACCTCGTCCTCAATGGACTTTCTTAAGACATCTAATGTCTCGTTTGGGCCGACCTCTGTAAAGTAGTGGCGCTTGTTTGGATCCTGTTTTAGCTCCGCCATGACTTCCTATTAATGCTTAAGGAGGTAACTCATTGTAAAAACACCTCGATAAACTCTATTTTATGCAATTTTCGGCGCGACACAAAGAGTTATTTAGTATTTTCGTTAAAGATAGCTAAGACAAATTAAGTAGTTAAGGGTTTTGGTATGACATAATGGGCCGGCCATGGCAGATTAGGCGATACTTTTAATCATCCGCAGACATTTTTAAATGAAAGAGGTTTATATATGAAAGAAGCAACTCCCCAGACCATTCATCTTAGCGACTACCAAGTTCTTCCTTATAAAATTGAAGAGATTCACCTGACTTTTGATCTTCATTCGACAAAGACTAAAGTGACTTCACAAATGAAAGTGGTAAAGAACGCCGAGTCTAAAGATGTGAGTAATAAACTGGCCCTCAATGGCGAGGAGTTGACCTTTTTATCGGCGACTATTAACGGTGAAAAGCTCACTGAAGCTCAGTATACTCTAGGCGAAGAGGGACTTACTCTTCACGATATTCCTGAAAATTTTGAATTGGTGATTGAAAATGAAATCAATCCTGAAGCGAATAAGGCGCTTGATGGCCTCTATAAGTCAGGCGCAATCTTCTGTACTCAAAATGAACCAGAAGGATTTAGAAGAATCACATACTATCTCGATCGTCCCGATAATATGGCCAAATTCACGACTAAGATTATTGCCGATAAGGTCCAGTACCCAGTTCTCCTCTCCAATGGTAATCCTATTGCTGAAGGTGATTTAGAAGGGGGCAAGCACTTTGTTGAGTGGGAAGACCCCTTTGTTAAACCTTCTTATCTCTATGCTCTTGTGGCCGGTGATCTAGGACTTGTTCAAGATTCTTATACGACCATGACAGGGCGTAAAATTGATCTTCGAATTTATTGCGACAAGGGAAATGAATCCAAATGTTTTCATGCGATGGAGTCTCTTAAGAAGTCGATGAAATGGGATGAAGATACTTTTGGGCTTGAGTACGATCTCGATATCTATATGATTGTGGCCGTGGACTCTTTCAATATGGGGGCCATGGAAAATAAAGGGCTTAATATTTTCAACTCCGTTT
>JBFHGF010000568.1:0-1852 GCA_041583335.1 Bacteriovoracaceae bacterium | reverse complement strand
CGTCAATGAGGATCAAGAAAATCCCCCTATTGGTATTTGGGAGATTCCTTAATTTCCATCAGCTGGCCAAAAACCCCCAAAGGTCCACTCTTTAATGGCCCGTAGTAATAGACATTCCTTAAGCGTCGATTGACCGTGGGTATAGAAAAATCAAAGAGGCCAACTTGTTTGAGCTTAACCATATCTGGGGCGCTATAACGATCACTTTGGTCCATATAAACTTCACGCCCTCTATTAAGGTTGAAGCGTTCCAAATGATCAGAGATACCTGGATAGAATTTTTCGAGATGATTTAAAAGCTTCTTCAAAAGAGAGGCCTTATAAAAATCAAGCTTGGAACCTTTCTTTTCACGATAGAGAAAATGCCCGCTAATCTTCCCCTTTTTGAAACGAAACTTACAAAAGGGAAGGTCTGTTCCTAGCGCCTCAAAATCGCCAATTAAATGCCAAGGACTCTGCCCTACGGCTTCATCGGCGGCCATAGGTCTCTTATCGGTGCAATCAATTTCAAAGTGAACCGAGAGGTAGGTCTTTCCCGTGTATTCAATCTTTAAGGGTAGGCCTGTGGGATGAGCACCAAGAAAGGAGATTTTCTCAGGGTGGATAATCCCCTCAAAACTAGACAGTTCAATAGACCAAGGGTTACTTTTATGAAACTTCCACTCACGGACCTGGGCCTGCTTATAGTGGCCACCGCGTTCGGAGAATTCATGGGATAAACAATCCGAGAGCCCCTGGATATCTAACTCATAATGAGGTCCAATAATACAGAGGAAGAAATGCAGTAACTCTAAGTCGGTATACGAGGAAGCAAGTTTCTTGTGAAAGAGGATACGCCCAAAGTATTGAAAGTTTCTGGCCAATTCGGGATATTCACTGATTTGACGTTGAAATAATTTAAAGAGAATTTTAATGCTCTCTGGGCAATGACCCATTAGGTATTCGTAAGTGAAGTTCTCAATACTTTTAAAACGCAAACCATTGAGGCCTAGGCGCTCACAAAAGAGGCGATAATCTTTATTAAACTCATCGGCACTCCATTGCTGAGGGTGAAGTTTGGATTCACTGTCTTGACTGGCCCCTTCTCTCTCTGCTTCTTTTGCTCTACGCCTTCCTTCTTGCTCATCCCTATCGTCTTGAAAGAGGAAAGAGAAAGGAAAGAGTTCAAAGAGTTTACGAGTGAGTTCTCGAATATTTTCCCAAGGCGTGCGCCCTAAATAAATGCGGGCCTCACCACAGTGAAGGAAATAAGGAGTGCGATGTAAGAATTGACCAGTCTTTAAAGACTCGATGGAGCGATCATTTCCTAAAGTCTCCAAGAAAGCATGGTCCATCTGCGTGAGACCATTTTGATAGAGGTCACCAAAGCTTAGCCGATCGTCATCGAGCAATAAAACACGATCAAAGTAGTGCAATAATTCAATACCATAGAGTAAACTCAAATAACTCTTACCAATGACGGCAAGGGGGTAGTGCTTCTGTAACATATCTATCCTTGAGGGGATGTTGGCCATTTTTCATAGGAATCCAGGAGCTGTTTCTTTTTAACGACAATTCCTTGGGCCAATGCATCCAGCTTCCCTTTTCGATCGGGAATATCTTTATTTTGAACAAAGCGTCCGTAAAAGTCATGCAGATCTTTCAAAACAAAGGGCATATCTAACCCTTCTTCATGAAGATAGTATTCACGCACAAAATCGTACTCAGTAGAACGAAAGACTTTGGGCCCACAGTAGAGATTTCCTCCGCCCCAAAAGGGTTCTAGGACCGAGTGAATGGAGCGGCCAAAACCGTTGCCAATATAGCAGTGACCAAAATATCGATAGAGTTCACACAGAAGACCTGGCAAGCG
>JBFHGF010000567.1:0-1858 GCA_041583335.1 Bacteriovoracaceae bacterium | reverse complement strand
GAAGGTTAAGCTATCTTATTTATCGACATGAGGGGGAATATTATTTAGTGATAATTTCTGTATGTTTGATATGATAGTTATATGTAATTTTTTTTTTAAGTAACGTCTTCAGTCGGTTTGAAATGGTAAAAATTAGAGATTTAACAGAGAAGCAACTTCTCTCCCAAATTGAGAAGTATGAAAAAATCTATACTCAACTATTAGCAGAAAGGGAGAAGCGTGTGCGCAATGGCGCCGACCTTGAGTCTTTAAAAACTTCTGCTGAAAAGACCGCTGATAAAATTCGACAACAACAGGCAAAGCAAAAACAAAAGTTAGAGGCCCAGATCGAAGAGGACTCACCCGTTGTCGATGAATCAACCGCCGCCTACCATCTTAAAATTGATGAGTCCGAACTCTCTAGCCTCAATGCCCAAGATGATAACGTGGAAGCGGAAGATGAGGAAGAAGAAGAGGAAGTGCGAGTAACTCAGCTCCTTCAACTTAGTAAAGAGCAGCTCGAAGAATTAAGAGGAGGGGGAGAGAAGAAGGAAACTGTAAAAAAGGGGAAGAAGTCCCTCTTTGGCCGGAAGAAAAAAGGAAAGTAGGCCCTATTTCTTTTTCTTCCGATCGAGAAGTTTTCCTGCGCCACCAATACGATTATTTTCTGCAATCCCTTCAATTTCTTTCATACCGTGGTGTTCACCATTTTCGACAAGACTATCTTTGCTGGAGCTTCCTTGCACGAGGGTGATGCTCTTATTCATTTTCTTTAGTTTATTGGGGTTCTTTAATTTAAAGCAGGCATTGATACTCATTTTTCCCGAAGCAAAGCGGATATAAGATTCTCCGATCTGAATGACATCATCCAGATAGAAAGGAGCTTTCTTCACGGGAAAATTATTGATATGGGTTCCATTTTTTGAATTGAGGTCGGTAACGCTAAAGCCCTGGCCTGCTTTGAAGTCAATGCGGCAATGTTCTTTGCTGGCACCGTCTTCCGTCAAGACAATATCGGCCTGAGAGGCATCACGGCCGATGATGATAGATGTTTTGGTCACTTTGAAGAATGTGGATTTTCCACGTTCTACAATTTCCAAAATAATGTCTAAATTGTCGCTCATAATTCATTTACTTTCGTTTGAGGGTTTTATTCATTATAGCTGATCAATAAATATCTTCGACTCTTTTTAATCTTCTCTTTGCATATAATTACTATAATTCAGGAGGGTTAGAGCATCAATTGACGCTCCATTTACGGTGCCATGAGGAATTTAACTGCCATTGCTTCGGGGTGTTTACATTCGGGAAAGTTGATACGTAGGGACTCACTCATCACTTCATCAAACTTATTAAAGAAGAATCCATTCCAATTCTCTTGTCCTTCACTATAGCTGATCCCCTTAAGGAGAGTGATTTTCTCTTTTAAACGACGATAGGAAAAGTAATTCATTTTTAATGAAGTTGAATAATGGGGGAGAATGATATTTTCCCATAGCTCAAGCACCTGCTGGGGAGTGACACCATAGGGGATATTGGCCATCATTTTTCTAATCTGATTGACGTCGCGCGCCTGCATAATGGTCTGGGTCCAATCCTCTAGGGCCCTCCAGTAATGGGAGCGGCGAACTTGGGTAAAGTTATTGGCAAAGCGCTTTTGAAACTTTAGGCGGGCTCCTTCATCGAGAGTTCTCATGAGGTGTTCAACAATGAGGGCCGTCTTCATCGGGTGGGTGAGGGCATCAGAATCTTTCACCCATTTTATATAGTCGTCTTCGATTTGATTCATCAAAATATAAAGGTTCAGTGAAGGGTAACTGAGGTCGCGCGGGTTGAGCCCCAGCCTTGTCAAAAGGGAGTGCCACCAGCTCTTTTTACT
>JBFHGF010000566.1:0-1881 GCA_041583335.1 Bacteriovoracaceae bacterium | reverse complement strand
TGAGCTCTCAAGTAGATGCCCAGTCCGCGGCATTCAAAAAAAATAAGGAACACAACCTTGCTCTTCTCTCTGGTTTGCGCGAGCGATTGGAAACGGTGAAGAAAGCTGGTGGTGAAAAATCAGTGGCCCGTCATCGCAGTCGTGAAAAGATGCTACCTCGCGAGCGAATTGAAATGATCCTCGACGAGGGAAGTCCGTTTCTCGAACTCAGTGCTCTGGCCGCTAATGACCTCTATGAAAAAGAGGGACCAGTTCCCAGTGCCGGTGTGGTTACGGGAATTGGCCGCGTTCACGGTGTGGAGTGTATGTTCGTGGCCAATGATGCCACAGTTAAAGGGGGAACCTATTTTCCCATGACAGTGAAGAAGCATTTGCGCGCGCAAGATATTGCCCGTGAAAACCGCTTGCCCTGTATCTATCTGGTGGATAGTGGAGGGGCTTTTCTTCCCCGCCAAGATGAAGTTTTTCCCGATCGTGATCACTTTGGTCGTATCTTTTATAATCAAGCGCAAATGTCGGCGATGGGAATTCCGCAGATTGCTGTGGTTCTCGGTTCCTGTACTGCTGGGGGAGCTTATGTGCCCGCCATGGCCGATGAGTCGGTAATCGTAAAAGGTAATGGAACGATTTTTCTAGGAGGGCCACCCTTGGTTAAGGCCGCTACTGGAGAAGAAGTCACCGCCGAAGATTTGGGCGGGGCCCGTGTCCATACTTCCGAATCAGGTGTGGCCGATCACTTTGCCGAAAATGAAGAGGAAGCTCTTCTGATCACTCGCAATATTGTTGAAAACCTCAATTACCATTCGGCGCCCAAGAGCTCCATAAAAGTTGAAGCCGCTCGCGATCCGCTCTATCCCATGGAAGATGTCTATGGAATCTTGCCAGAGGATACGACGAAGACTCCCTTTGATATACGTGAAATTATCGCCCGTCTGGTAGATGGGTCAGAGTTTCATGAATTTAAAGAGCGCTACGGAAATACTCTCGTTTGTGGCTTTGCCAAAATTCATGGATGTCCGGTTGGGATAGTGGCCAACAACGGAATCCTCTTCAGTGAGTCCGCTCAAAAAGGCGCTCACTTTATTGAGCTATGTGGGCAACGCTCAATTCCTTTGGTCTTCTTGCAAAATATCACCGGTTTTATGGTGGGAAGAAAATATGAGTCTGAAGGCATTGCTAAGCATGGAGCGAAGATGGTGACGGCCGTCTCTACGGTCAATGTACCGAAGTTTACTGTTTTGATCGGTGGATCTTATGGAGCAGGAAACTATGGTATGTGTGGACGCGCTTACTCCCCAAGAATGCTCTTTATGTGGCCCAACTCTCGTATCTCAGTAATGGGTGGAGAACAGGCCGCAGGTGTATTGGCAACGGTAAGGCAAGATGGATTGGCGGCCAAAGGGCAAAAGGTCATGACTGCTGAAGAAGAAGCCGCTTTTAAACAACCCATTCTCGATAAATATGAAAAAGAAGGTTCTTGCTATTATTCCACATCAAGGCTTTGGGATGACGGGGTTATTGATCCCGCTCAAACTCGTGATGTTTTGGGGCTTGCCCTTCACAGCTCTTTGAATGCACCTCTTGAAGACCTCAAGTTTGGTGTCTTTAGAATGTAAAATATAGGTTTATAAATATGACTGATGTAAATACGAACTTAGTTACGAACTTAGATACAAAGACCGAGATGTTTAAAGCATCCCGAGACGACAGGAATATTATTCACGTTACCCTCAATCGTCCCGAAATTCACAACGCCTTTGGCGATGAACTCATTGCCAAAATGACGGAGTTCTTCCTAGAGGTCGCCAAAGATGAAAAGGTGAGGCTTCTCACCCTTACTGGCGAAGGGAAGTCTTTCTGTGCCGGTGCTGATCTTAACTG
>JBFHGF010000565.1:0-1883 GCA_041583335.1 Bacteriovoracaceae bacterium | reverse complement strand
TCCGGTAGTCTGGTACTTTTTTGAGAAGTATTTGAGGTCACGGCCTGGGCCACAGCCGAGGTCAAGAATTCTTGATTCTGGGGTTAGGTATATTTCAAAAGTCTCGTATAGAGAACTCATGTCGAGATCGAGAGTCTCCTCTATGAATTTATCTGCGTTTCGTTCATAATAATCCATATGAATAAACTACCTTCCTCTGAGCATTTAAATATTGGGGCGCTTTCGCGCCTCTTTGATAATACTTCGGCATCCTATAAATTTCTTCTTTTTAAGAGCATACTTGAATCAGTGAGTTTGGGGAATACCCGATTAAACTTTGATCGGTTGGCCCTGCGTTCAATTGCGCAAGCGTGGTATTCGATTCACTTCTATAAGATCTCCTATGGCCACTCTGATCGAGTGACTCAATGGGTAGATGACCTCGATCAAGATTTTAGAAAACAGAATGTTCTCATCTCAAATATGAGTTATATAAGTATCTATGAGCTTCTTGTTGAGCTTGACCGAGAAAAGATTCCATCCATTACAAACTTTATTCGGGAATTCTCTAAGCTTGTTCCTTACAGGCTGATTACACCGTGGTTTGGGCCTGAGCTTAAGGGACTGGCCGATAGTAAGAAGAATGCAAGGATCGCGCAGTTAAGTGCTTCGGGTTCACTTTACCAGTTGATTACTAATGACCCCGAAGGTCTCGTTCTTGAGATTCGTGATGATTGGGCCCAGTACCTAAAAACGAATTACGCCATTGTTAATGGATGGCATAACTTTCACTTTCTTCATTATCTGCAAAAGAGAAATCCTACCGTTTTATCTCTGGCCACGAAATTGAGCCCACCTGAAGAGCGTAATATGAATCAGGTTAAAAAGCTTTTTGGTGATTTTTTTAAAGAGCGTCAGGATTTACGACGATGTATCTATACAGGAGTGGAGATTTCAGGAAGTGTATCTCATGATCACTTCTTTCCTTGGAGTTTTCTCGGAGCAGATCCTCTCTATAATTTCGTACCAACTACTAAAGAGCTAAATAGCTCAAAGAGTAATCAAATTCCCGATCACTCCTTAGTGCAAAAGATTAATGACTTCCAATTTCAATTCTTTGATTTTCTTCGTCTGCACAATAAGAGTAACGCTATTGAATTCTATATCAATGATCTCGGGGTGAAAGAGGGAGTTCAAAAAGATGAATTCTCTATCTCTATGGATCGTTTTTATGAGCCTTTATTCTTAACCGCCAAGAATCAGGGATTTGAGATGGGGTGGAAACCCTAGAATCGTTTAATTTTCTAATGAGTTGTGACCGATCTGTCATATATTTGGTGAAGGTTTTGCTGGGAGTAGCCGAAAAGTCACTATGTCTAAAAATGGTGATTTCATAAATAGTGTAGAGCTTAAAAGCTTGATTCAATCTATTCATACTTTGAAAAAGATATTACTTGCTAATCTTAATAGCTTCTCGACTTCGCCTCAGCGATATGTAGAGCAGGTGATAATGAAAAATTCATTGTTCTTGGGTGTCGTCGTTGGAGTGGGTCTAATTTTTGTTAGTGTACTTTTATTTTTAATTTTTCGAAAAAAGAAGAATACGATAGTTCCTATTCAAAGAAGTTTTAGGGTCAATGATGATCAGAGGCTTCTTGACGAATATAGAAATAATTTAAGTACAGCAGAGATAGGTATCTTTTATGAAAGGTATATTGGCCATCTTTACGAAGAGGAAGGTTATAAAGTTCGGTTTCATGGGGCGATCAGTGGTTATGATGACCTTGGAAGAGATTTGATAATTGAAAGTGAAAAAGAAGTTCTTATTGTTCAGACAAAATGTTGGGCGAAGTATAAGAAAATTCATGAAAAACATATTTTTCAACTTTTTGGATCAATGGAGC
>JBFHGF010000564.1:0-1899 GCA_041583335.1 Bacteriovoracaceae bacterium | reverse complement strand
ACATTCTCGCCAAAGCTAAAGTACGCCATCTACGCGACTTTATTGGCCATGATAACCCTCTCTGGGTGTGCCCCTAAGACGGCCAAAGTTAGCACTGGAATTAGCGTTGTCTCCTCTATGTCTTTTTTAAATACCACCGGGGGAACGCTTATTGCTGGTCAACATAATGACGGCTGGACCTTCAGTCGTTACTTCCCGGCCGGTGAAGATATTGTGGTGGAGATGGAATTGGGGATTTGGAATCTCGCCGTCGTAACTTATTCTGGATCAGCGGCGGCCACAGGTCTTACTGAATGTGCTAGTGGCGAGTACAGAGTGAGTGACTCGGGAGAAGATGTAAATATTAAGGTGAATGCCAGTAATTGTGCCAGTGCCGGCGTGAAGAAAATAAAAATGAGGGCCTGCCTACCTGACTCCTTTTCGAACTCAGGTTCATCAACGAATATGCTCTGTGTACCCTCTGGAGCATCTTCTGGTGGAGACTCTCTTGGCATGCGCTCTTTTAAAGTCGCCTACCTCTCTCATGAAAATCTAGTTCGCGTTGAAGAGAAGCCAAGCTTCTCCTCATGTATCACAGAGGGCAACCTTGAGGCCGCAGAGCTCATGCTCTTTACTGGTGACCACTCTGTAATTAAGAATGTCCCTCTTGCTTTCTACTTCTACCCCAGTACAGACTGCAGTGGCAGTGGCAAGATCTTCAATACAAAACCTAACTTGGTACAAGAAGAAAGAGTTGGCCTTATTAAGGCGGCCGATCTTTATTTTCCCACAAAGTCCAAGATCATTTTCTTAAATGCTGATAGTGAAGACCTAGGAATTCCTGAGCCCGACAACACGGCCCCTATAATCAAAAATAAGATAAACCACTTCTTAGTACAAAGAGGTGATACTATTAGCTTCAAGGCCTCTGATTACTTTCAGGACCTCGAATATGACACCATCACTTACTACTGCTTTTACGATAAAGTCATTGATGGAAAAGTGAATCCTCTTACCGCCGATGCCTGTTCTCTCATGTCTGCTTCTGATGGATCTTTCAGCTTCAATACCAGTAATGGTCAATTCACTTGGAATATTAATGCCACTAATGCTGAAGAGTCCTATGAATTTAAAATTGTGGCCCACGATGGAGACCTCTCCAGCAATATTCAATTTCTAGTCAATACAATGGAATCGGATGACAGTATCAACCCTCAAAACCGATCTAACCTTAAAGTTTGGCTACAACCAAAAGCATCCTATCTCTATAACGACTTAAAGTTCAGCCAACATGCAGCTCAAGGGGATGAGATCGTGGCCTGGAGAAATAAAGTGGTCTCCGGTAGTGATAAAGCTCTTTTTGCCAGTACCCTCAATGGAAATGGCCCAGTCTTTCTCTTAGAAAATGACTTGTCGGCGACTTCTTCTAACGATGCCTATACTGCCTTCTTTAACACAGTACCCACTTTAAGCTTTAACCAGTCGGCCAATACCGCCCTTGCCTTTAGAGGCGGAGACTACGATCAAGGTGATGAGATGACGATCATGACCTACTTCAGTCGTAACACGAAGAACCCTAGCAACTTGAATAATATCTTCTCTAAGGCCAACTCGGGGTCTCCTGGAGTGAGCATCGAGGGGCGCTTAACCAAGAATCAAAATCCAGAAATTCTTCACTCTTCCGCGGTTGGTGGCCAGAACTTAATTGATACTGCCCACCCAGTTGAGAACTCAAGGATTTGTCTCGCCTACACCATTAACTTAAATGACCTTCAAGGTAAAATGTACTTGGGGACTCAATCTCTTACTCCTCAGTTTATCTCCACTTTGAATAGCTTGAATTTCCAAAAATCAACAGAACCTTTGATTATTGGGAATAAGCTTATTAAGGATGGGACAAGAGGGCTTGATGGGAATATT
>JBFHGF010000563.1:0-1906 GCA_041583335.1 Bacteriovoracaceae bacterium | reverse complement strand
TCAGCTGCAAAACCACTTGGATATCTATAGCTATGCCTTCAATGCAGAATTAATCAGAGCAAAGTAAGAAATTAATTAAAAAAAATAAATTGAAAGTAAAAGGATCGAAAATGGGGGATCAAAATCATCGTTCAATTGATATCGATCCCCACCATTGTAGGGCAGTTTATAAAGTCTTAGAGATAATTTCGTAAACGTTTTTAGAGAGACCATCAGTTTCTACAATACGCTTAAGTTCCACTTCCATTAGTGACTTCTGAGTCGCTTCAAGACGCTTAAAATCTTTAAAAGCTCCGGCCAAACGTGATGCCACCTGTGGATTAATCTTATCCATTTCAAGAACCTTATCGGCCATAAACTTATAACCCCTCCCACTTTCATGGTGAAGTTGACCAAGATTACGAGAAAAGGCTCCAATTAGAGAACGAACTAAGTTAGGCACATTCTTATTGTAAATAACATCAGACTCTAACTTTTCAATGCGCTCAATAGTTTGCTCATCAGAGATTTCCCCTTGAACAGTAAGCCACTTTTGCATAACAAGTGTCTCATGGGACCATTTCTTATAGAAAGTCGCTGATGCTTCTTCAAAAGTAGCTCCCCCAACCTTACTAAGAACTTGAAGTCCACCAATCTCATCGGTCATATTCGTTGCATTTACATAGTGGGTCTTAATGAGCTCAACATATTTGCTCCCTTCTCCGAGGGCCCCTAAGAAACCAAGGCAAGATGTTCTCAAGCTGCGCTTTCCAATAGAGAGAGGATCAAGACTATAGGTTCCTGCAGTAGAGTTTTCGTTATAGATTTCCGCGTAAAGATCCTGAAATCTCTCGGCCAATGTACCAACCACAACTTTTCTGGCCTTAATCATTCGATCAAAAGAAACAGGGTTGTGCCCTTGTTGTAAAAGAGTCGTAGATGGAATCTTAATCAACATGGCCTTAATCGCTGGATCAATCGTTTTATCCGCAAGAAGCTTTCCATAAGCAGCAACAAAAGTTTCATCAAGTGTAACTTCTTTGCCAGCTTTAAGCTCTTGGGTCATATGAGAAACCAAACGATAGACAGAGCTTTGAACGGCTTCATAGCGATTATAGAGATCGGAATCATTGGCCATCATAAAGAAGTAATCATTGAGATGATAAGGAGCTTCAAGTTTAACCGGCGCAGTAAAGCCACGGTTAAGGCTCACGACAGGTTTCTGCGAAACATTTTTGAAAATGAAAGTTTGCTCGGCCTGAGTGATGTGAAGGATACCATCAGCAATTTGAGGTTGACCTGCACTATCAACAAGTTCCAACTTCATATCACTACCATCGGCCCCAATAAGTCCAACAGCAAAAGGAAAGAAGTAAGGAGCTTTATGATCTTTTTCAGGGGTGGGACGACAACTCTGAGAAGTGCTAAGGGTCAACGTTTTCTCCCCTTCATCGTAAGTCCAAGAAACCTTCACGCTTGGAGTTCCCGCCTGGTTGTACCAGTTTTTGAATTGAGTAAAATCGTAGTTACCATTACCCACACTCATAGCGTGAAGGAAGTCTTCGGTAGTAACGGCCTGGCCATCAAAGAGTTCAAAGTACTTGTCCATCCCTCTTCGGAAGCCATCTTTACCAAGCAGGGTTCTTACCATACGGATAACTTCGGCACCTTTTTCATAAATTGTTGCCGTATAGAAGTTGTTAATTTCAATATAACTTGAAGGTTTAATCGGGTGGGCCGTTGGTCCCCCATCTTCAACAAATTGAAAAGTCTTCAGCCTCTCCACGTCCTGAATTCTTTGAACAATTCGAGAGTTAAGGTCAGAAGAAAATTCTTGATCACGATAAACAGTGAGACCTTCTTTAAGAGTTAGCTGAAACCAATCACGACACGTAATGCGATTTCCTGTCCAGTTGTGGAAGTACTC
>JBFHGF010000562.1:0-1913 GCA_041583335.1 Bacteriovoracaceae bacterium | reverse complement strand
TGAGTTCTAGAGGAGTATCTTCTTCAAAGATTTCAACAAAATCTACGGCCTTAAGGTTTTCAAGTACAAACTTTCTATCCATCTCATCGTTGATTGGCCTCGTTTCACCTTTTAAACCCTTAACCGAAGCATCAGAATTTAATCCAACAATGAGGAAGTCTCCCAAGTCTCTAGCTGAATTTAAATAGCTAACATGACCTCGATGAAGGATATCAAAACAACCGTTGGTAAAGACAAGTTTCTTTCCATGAACCTTTTCAAGGAAGGCCTCGCATTCTTTAGATATTTTAGTCATTGTTTTTATCCCTGAGTTTTAACCGTTTTAATTCCTGAGATCTTATTATGGAAATCAAAGAGAACTGGTACAAAGAGTAGTGGGATAGATAGTAAGGAGATCAGTGCATTTGTGAATGACTGTCTTATGCTCACCCTCTGTTGCTGATTTCTTTCATCTCTTTGAGAAATATGAAATAGTTTTTTTCCAACAGAGTCAATTGGTCCAAGAATCGTAAAGTAAGAGATGTAGACCAAGCTTAAAAATACGGTAAAGAAATCCCAAGAGGACTTAATGAAATCAATTGTTGCAATGAGATCGATTTCCTTAAAAACAATCCCATAAAAAGCAATAAATAAAACCAGAGTCACCATTGACACAAGAACAACATCTAATAAATAAGCACTCATTAGCTCTCCATAACTCGGAGTCTTTAATGAGATTTTTTCTGCCTTTACTTTTTTCTTAGCAGGCTCTTTTTGAACAGCTTGCTCACGATTATAAATCGCATCTATTCCGGACATTAGTCCGCCACCAAGAGGTTTCGCTGCAGGAGAACTGCTAAGATGACCTGGAATATTCGTATTGGTTGTTGTCGTTCTTGGTCTTGTTGGATTGGCCTTTAGCTTAACCTCACTAACTTTGATCGCTTTATGGACTTCTTTTTCACCATGAAAACCCAACCCTTTAGTTACTGGTTTGAAGTCATAGCTATCGATATCAAACTCATCTACATTGAACGAGATATTCTTCTTATTATTCATTTCATGAGTTTGATTTTGCATTAAAGCTCCATATTCAAAAAACTATATGTTTCTAATTTAGGCTACTTATCTATGATGACACATTTCACAACAACAGCCAATACTGCTTGGCGTTGCTTTAATTCATTTTTCCGTAAATTTAACCTAGTCCAAAGGGTACGGCCACTTCGGCCTTCATTATAGGAATATCACATCTCAACAGAGTCACATGATCAGCTCCCTTCAAGATATCGATCTCTTCTTGCGAGAAGCCACCCTCTGGCCCTACTAATAAGTTTTCAATCGTAGTTAATGTATCACTGGATCTTGCTTCTATCTCAGTAGAGAAGGCAAGAACTGAACCCGTAACTTGATTAATCACTTCACTTAAAGAGTTGAAGAGCTCTAGCTGTGGAAAATAAGGATTCTCGCTCTGTATGAGCGCGGCTTCCATAATTTTTTCTAAGCGATCATAGTATTTATATTTCCAAGGAGTGAAGTCAGTTATAACGAGCTTTATTTTCGAGACACCAATTTGTATGGCCGAGCGTAAGATAGATTCTAGATATTCTTTTTTCGGAATACCCAAAATCAACGTTGGCCCATCATAGGATTCTTGATACTCAACGCTCTCTATTTTAACTTCCATTTCTTTTTTTCGAAGATCGGTAACTATTCCTCGAGCAATATGACCTCGGCCATCGAATATTTTAACCTCATCATCTTTTTTACCTCTTACAACATTCTTAAAATGATGAAAGCTATCTCCTTCAATAATCAAAGAGGGAGTATTGAGATTAAAGTCTTTTTGATAGATATTTTTCATGCTTTCTTTTTTGTTAAAAGGGCAACCCAATCTCCCTTTTGCTCCATTTTTACTAACTCAAATTCATTAG
>JBFHGF010000561.1:0-1918 GCA_041583335.1 Bacteriovoracaceae bacterium | reverse complement strand
TAGACCAGTAAGCGACTTCCTTGCTTGGTCGTTTGAATCGAAATTTCTTTTGCTTCAGGAGTAAAACAAGTTCGTTCTTCTTTGTCCCACAAGATAAGTTTGGAAGGATTATTCTTTCCAAAGCAAGTGGCCAAAGTGGAGGGAAGGTAGTGTAAAGTTAGAGGTCCAAGGGTAGCGTTTGATTCAAAATCTATGGCCTCAGGGTGTAAGCTAAGGGTGACATCCTGAGTGGTGAAGGCATTCTTTAGAAAGTATTGGGTGGAGTGAACGGGCTCCTTGGTGTCATAGCTTTCACGGGCCTTCTTCCAGTGGAAAATTTTATCGGCAAAGGGGAGATAGCGACCAAGTTTAATCCCATCATAGCTCTCATCGATATCCTTACCAAAGGCCGAATAGGGCAATTTATATGTCACCACGCGGCCATCCGTTTCAAAGCGCATCTTAATAACATCATCACTTAAAATGACATCTCGAGAAGGAGAATTGGGAGGAAGCACGATGCTGCCATCTACCCCTGAATAGTAGGTCATAAAAGAGCCTGCACCAATGATAATGAGTCCGGCATGGATGGTGTAAAAACCGTAGAGTCTTTTTTTCGGAGGCAATCTTAGAAAGGCCGCAAAGATAATCGAGATGAACATGCCAAATTGGAGTAACATGAAGAACCAAGTCTTATAAACTACACGGTTGGCAAAATCGGTTCCATAGTAACTTTCACAAAAGGTTCCGATAACCATAAGGAAAGCAAAGATGGAGAGGAGGATGACGGCAAACTTAAGACCGCCAAGAGTCTTTTCTAGTTTTACATCCCACTTTTGAGAAGGTCTTGGTGGATGGGCTTGATCTGTCATTATGCTTTAAGGCCTTGAAAAATGTTTATGCCTTTTTACACTTTTATTTCGGAAACCTCAATGTTGACAGGCCCTATTCTTTTCCATGTAAATCAATAATCTATGTGCCGAAATTCAGATTAATGCATGATGCTGTAATAGGCCTTCACGACGCCGAATAGAATAGGTTGATGCAATAGGTAAATTTTAAGGGAGTGTTTTCCAAAGAAGCTGAGTAAGCTTCGGCCTGGAAAGGATGGGGGATCATAGCGATGGGCCCCATGGTGGACACTGTATTGCCCAAGAAAGACCACTCCAATCCACGGAAATATAGGAATATAATCCATGGAAGCGTGGGAGAGTTTAAACCAAGGGATTTGAAAGCCCCAAGTTAAGGGCACGAGCATTAGCAAGCAGGCCACTAATGTTAATTTGGGGCGATTAACGAAGGGCAATACTAAAACCGAGCACAGAGCAATGCAGTGGAGGGTTCCAAAGTAAATCCAAGATGTAGGGAAGGCATAGTAGGTGAAAGCAGAAATACACATGGCAAAGAAGCCTATTTTTAAAAAGCGCCTTCCTACTTTTGGCCAATGGATCGAATGGCGATGGACAATCTCTAGGGCCTGACCCATAGCATAGAGAAAGAAGAAGACGATAACTCGCGGAAAGACCCACCAAAAACGATCTTCCTGAAAGTTTATGTCCACATACTTAAAGGCCGAGAGGTCATAGGAGAAATGAAAAATAATCATCAAGAGCACGGCAAATCCGCGTTCCAGGTCAATGAGAGGATAGCGCTCTTTGTTGTTTAACTCTTTATCGGCCCTAGAATAGTCTTCTGGTATCTTTTCCTTCATACTATTTACAATATCCTTTTATTTAAAATGATGGAGAATTTTTGAATACTAATAAATTATACCGAAAAATTGGAATTTTATCTCTAGTCGCTATTTTTGCACTGGGTGCCATTGGACTTGCGGCCTATTCTTGGTGGTCCCATTTGGGGGAACCGGTTTATAGCGGTGAGGTTAACCTCAATAAACTTAAGTCCGATGTTTTAGTCGATTTTGACCAAAGTGGTATCC
>JBFHGF010000560.1:0-1918 GCA_041583335.1 Bacteriovoracaceae bacterium | reverse complement strand
CAAGTGGCTACATGAGATTAAGAAGCTATCAAACTTAACATGAGAGGACTAATCTTTGTGTCTGAGAGTCTGCAATATTGACCAAAACTAAGGACAAGCCCATGAGGTATGCAGGATTAGTAGTCAGCCGAGGTCATAGTAGTAAGTTGGAATCTTACGAAGGACTGAACAATTTATGCTTTTCAAAGAATGAAAAGTCGTCTCTGCAAGATGTGAAAAGAAATAGGAATAAAGATTATGTTAATTCTAAATCTGAGGTTCTATGGGAGATATCTACATCGGTGTAGAGGAGGAGTGAAAACATGAGGAAAGAAAATCGAAAATTACCAAACACAGCGATGTGTGAGGAGCTAATTTCCACCCTGAACTTCAAAGAAGCAATTAAAAAGGTCAAAAGTAATAAAGGCTCTCCTGGAATAGATGGAATGAGTGTAGATGAACTTGATGTTAATAATTTAGCAATGTTTGAGGAAACCAGGAGTAGAATTCTTGCAAGAACGTACAGAGCCAAACCTGTAAGAACTGTAGAGATACCCAAAGATAACGGTACAAAACGTAAACTTGGAATTCCAACAGTCATGGATAGGGTTGTACAGCAAGCCGTGGTACAGGTAATTACGGAACCGTTTGAGAAAACATTTTCAGAATTCAGTTATGGTTACAGACCAAACCGAAGTGCTGAAGATGCAACAAGACAAATTCAAATTTATATAGCTGAAGGATATAAACATGTAGTAGAAATGGATCTATCTAAGTATTTCGATACAGTCAATCACGACATTCTAATGAATGAAGTTGATAAGACTTTATTTGATAAGGACATCAGAAGGTTGATACATGTATTCTTAAAATCTGGAAGTTTTGAAAATGGATTTAAAATTGAAAGTGACAAGGGAACACCACAAGGTGGTGTGATAAGTCCTCTTTTAGCAAACATCTATCTGACACCATTTGACAAAGAAATGGAAAAACGTGGAGTTAAGTTTGTTAGGTTCGCCGATGATATTTGCATAATGTCGAAATCCAAGATGGCTACAGGTAGAATCAAGCGAAATGCTATAAAGTTTCTTGAAAAGAAACTCAAACTTAAGATAAATGAAGAAAAGACAGTTGCAAAAAGAGCTTATAAATCAAAGTTACTTGGATTTGAGATACTATCCTATGGTAAAATAGAGGATGGAAAAATCAAACTTGGAAAGTGCAGAGCTGAAAAGAGACGAGTTGAAAAACTCAAAGATAAGATACGAATCATCTCTAAAAGGAATCGTGGAATATCTCTAGAGCGATTGACTTCTGAAATAAATTTAGTTCTCAGAGGATGGATAAATTACTTTGCCAGAGCAAATATGGTAAAAACTATAGAAGATTTGGGAAAATGGACAAGAAGAAAGATTAGGCAATATGCTTACAAGCTTTGGAAAACCATTAAAAGTAGAAAACATCATCTTAGAGAGTTAGGTGTAAAAGAATGGAAACTAAATAAACTTAAATGTTCATCAAATAGATATTGGAAGATGGCTTTTATTTGGAATAGATTTATAACAAATAAAATGTTAATTGAGAAATTAAACTTGATAGACATTGATAAATACTATAAAGAAGTCAATGAAAAGCATATGAAGAGAGATATATCGAAAATCTATCAATATGGCTTGAATAAAGAAAGGATGTTAAAAGGTTTAGTACCAATGTAACATCCTTTGCGATTGTAAATTGAACCGCCCGCTACGGAACCGTACGGCGTTGGTGGTGTGAGAGGTTGGCATCGTGAGATGTCTGCCTACTCGAACCAAACGTTCCATCTCATTTATATTGGATTATAAATAATATGAAATTGATATATATATTGTAAATATTACATAATTTAGATATATGTCAAAATAAGTAATACTTTATAATGTAGTTATTAATAACTAGT
>JBFHGF010000559.1:0-1924 GCA_041583335.1 Bacteriovoracaceae bacterium | reverse complement strand
TGTCCACAATAAATTAAAAATGGACTGCTCAACTTCTTTTCTTTGGGGGGAGCAAACACAAAAATCGCTGAAATATTTTAATATTGGAGATGAAGTATTTGATGCTAATTTTATTAAAGCATTAATAGTAATTAAGAAATCAATGGCCATTTCTAATGCAAAGTTTGGTTTGATTGATCAAGATATATCTTATGCCATTGTGAAAGCTGCCGATTATTTTTTAGAGAATCCTGACAATTCTCCATTTCCTGTGAAAATTTGGCAGACTGGAAGTGGTACTCAGATTAACATGAATGTTAATGAAGTGTTAGCAAGTGTTGCCGCAACTTTTGTAAAAGAATCAGGTCTTTCATGTAATATTCACCCAAATGACCACGTTAATCTATCTCAATCTTCAAATGATGTTATTCCGTCAGCTTTAAATATTTCTACAACGGCCGTTATTGTTAATAGATTGTTACCAATTTTATGCACCCTCGAAAGTGAACTTATCACAAAAGAGAAAGAATTTAGCGGCATACTAAAGGTTGGTCGAACTCATCTTATGGATGCCGTTCCTATTTCTCTTGGGCAGGAGTTTTCGGCCTTTAGAAGTCAGACCAGGCAAAATATAAAACGTATTGAAGATTCATTAGAGAGGACTAAAGAAATCCCACTTGGAGGAACTGCTGTAGGTACGGGAATCAATTGTCCTGTCGAAGTTGGAATATTTACAACAGAACTTATATCTAAAGAATACGGAATTAAATTTAAAAAAATGGACAATTTATTTAGTGGCATCTCTGCCAGCGATGAGCTCGTTGAGCTAAGTGGCCAACTGAAAACGCTTTCGTGTTTTTTGTTAAAATTAGCAACAGATATTATAATCCTTTCGAGTGGACCAGATACCGGTATAGGAGAAATAATATTGCCTAAAAATGAAGCCGGCAGCTCAATAATGCCTGGGAAAGTAAATCCAACTCAATGTGAGGCGCTATCTATGGTTTGTTGCCAGGTCATTGGAAACGACATGTCGATAACTCTAGGGGGGATGCAAGGAAAACTACAGCTAAACACATTCAGGCCTCTTATTATTAGAAATGTTTTTCATTCCATTAACCTGTTGTGCGATTCAATTAATTCATTCACTCTCTATTGCCTATCGGGAATGGAAGCAAATTTTAAAAAAATAGAAAGTAATACCCAAAAAACAAAAATGATTATAACAAAAATTTCTCCCATTATTGGGTATGAGAAAGCTACTGAGATCGTGAGGAATGCGGAAAAAAATCAACGAACGGTTAAAGAAGAAATCCTTCTTAGTGGCTTAATGAGTGAAGAGAAATGGGAAGATGAAATGGAATTAAGCTCATTCATCTCGCCTCCTTTGTTAAAGGAGAAATATGTGAGTAATAAGGTTTCAACAGACGCTGAAAGTTACTGAGGCCAGGAAGTCAACCAAAGGCATCAAGACCTTATGGAAGGTAGTGGAGAAGGGAGGTTTTTGCTCTTTGAATATCCGTTGAATAAAATGCCAATTATTATAGAATTTAGGTTATGGATATTTTTAAAGTTAACATTAGTTATTCAAGTACTTTAATAACTGATGTGATTGGTTCACTTTTTCAAAATTATAATAGAATAAGTGTTTCTGTGGGGTCTTCTCCTGAGAATGGGGAAGGGCTGAGAGATGACCTCTACATCATGGAATATCCTTTTTCGGCGCAAGATAGAGTGAAGTATGAGCAGATTGTTCAGGGGAAGTTGGAGCGTAGGCCCTTTTTGATTGTTTCGCCCTCGTTTTCGCACTTAGAAGAAGCGATGAAAATGGTCAGGCAATCAGATCGTCTGATGATCATCTCCTACAATAATGGGATTGCGAATTTTGTTCAGAAGATGAACTTGAACCTCTCTTTAAAGAAGCTTGTGGATGTGCAGAGTAATT
>JBFHGF010000558.1:0-1924 GCA_041583335.1 Bacteriovoracaceae bacterium | reverse complement strand
CCAAATAAAACAAATACTTACACTCTTCAAGAGTGGTTATAAGAAAAAAATATCATTTAGTGCTTAAGTTACTTACTCCACTTTACCGTAAAGATAAGGGTTAATTCTTATCGGTGAAGTGGTAAATGAAGAGATTTAATTGGATTGTTCCTGTTGTTGGATTTTTAATTTCAAACCAAAGTTATGCCGAATCTAATCGTGGTGGTATTTTCAAGCTCGCTGAGAATGTACGCTCGATTCTCTGGCGCTCAGAACCTGTTCCCGAAACTTATGACTTAACTCCTGAAGAGGCAGACCTTGCGGTTAGCTACGCAGGCCTTGAGTCTCAAATCAGTGACTATGCCTATTCTAGAGATGAGAAAACTCATGCAGTAAATGCTGAGGAAGCTCTCAAAGATGGACCCTGTCCAGTGACCCTTGATCCTGAAGAAGAGAAAGATAAACTCGCCTTACAAGAGGCGATTGAAAAGAGAACTTTCTCTATCTACTACACAGGAATGTTCTCAAGTGACGATGCCGTGGCCCAGGCACAAGGTGCTTACGGACAAAGAAACTATCGTTCATTTATGAATGCCCTTTCTTCTCGTGGAGTCAGTGGGGCCGGATCAATCAACACCCTTACAAAGCTAGAAAATAGCTATCTCAAATCGGCCGGAGCGGTTGGAAATTGGGATAGTTTATCTGCTCTTGAGCAATCGAAACTTCTTCAGGCCTATGCCGAGAGCAAAGTCGGTGGCGATGTGGCCATGGGGATGATCCTTAGTGAGTATGCGATTAAGGATATGGTTGCCCATCCCAGCGATTGGAAGAAGTCCTTAAATGAAGCAAAAGATCATTTGAGTTTTGATGAAAAAGTAAAAATCGCTTCTCACTTTGGTGGAGAGTTTTCTGATCGTTATAATTATGATCGCGCTAATGATGTGGGAGATGAAGGAGAGGGAATCGTTACTATCGAAGAGATGCTCACTTCTATTTCAACAAATGATCCCGGTGGTATTTGTCGGGATGTGGCGTTGGCCCAATCACAGATTCTAAGAGAGCTTGGCGTAAAGAAAGACGATATCTATATGATTGGTTATTCCACCGCAACGGGTGGTCATGCAGTGCTTGCCGTTAAAGATCCTAATGATCCTAAGAATATTGTGAAGCTTAACTACTCTTATATCTCTGAAGAAAGTGATGTGGGAGGAGGTGCACAGCTGAGCCAAGATACAAGCCTTCCTGATGTGGGGATGAATTTTCGGGTTTACGATGCTGATGGTAAGCCCGTAGGAAAAGTTCCGACCGAGATGGGGGAGATCTATCAAGAGGTAACGGGTGGTAAGAGCTATGATATCGGTAAGAGCTATACTCTTCAAAAGGCCGTTGTCGAGACCCCTGTTGGTAATGGGACAATCTTTAGTGGGAGAACTTCCGCTGGTGAAAATGTCGTAGGAGTTGCTATCAATAAAAGCACAAAGTCAAAGTATCTAGAAACGGATTATGGTCTGGCCGTGGCCAAACGTGAAGGAGCGCGAAGTATGATCGAGATGGATCAAACTTCTTTCTACGGTGTGGTGAACTCACGATTAAATACTCCGGATGTTAAGGTTGGTGAAAACTTTTCTGTAAAAGGCTTTGGCGGAGCTAAGGTCGAGGTTATGGGAATGAATACGACCGTAAAGTACAAAGATGGACGAGTGAGGGAAGGTTCACAGCTTGAGCCGATGTCGACTTTTTACGGTGGTGTAGAAGCAGATTGGAAAAGTCGTGATGGTAAAACTAAAGTGAATAGTGAAGTCGTTGCTGAGTACTACTTGGATTGGAATAATGAAGTGAATACCAGTGAGGGACAAGGTCTTGCCTTTGATAATATTCGTTGGACGACCAGTGCTGAGCACGGGGTAACGGATCATATGAAACTCATCGGTGAAGGAACCGTGGT
>JBFHGF010000557.1:0-1928 GCA_041583335.1 Bacteriovoracaceae bacterium | reverse complement strand
CGCCCATGGGCAAGCCTCGTATCTTCACTCAAACAAAGCCTTATACCGCCCAACTCAAGAAAGGGGCCATTCTCAAAGAGATTGACTCTGAAAAATATGTGAAGGCCTATCGTGAAGTCATCGTTAAAGCGCAGCAAACCTATGTGGGCTCCCATAGTGCTTATATCTTAGATAAAGATGGAAATAAGAAGTACACAACAAATACATCCAATGCCATTAATATAGAAAATGAAGTAGTGCTCCAGCCCACAATTGATCAACTGACAGTCTACAATGAGAAGTCTAATTACCACTCCTCTGACGATGAACTTAGATTAACGACCTACTTTGGTTTTCATGTGGAGTCCGTTAACACCACTTACTACGCCACTATCTTTCGCGGAGAAAGGCAGAGTGCTCAAAACTATACCATTGAAGGAAAAACATATTTCCTCACCGAAAATAGTCCCTATAACTTTGGACTTAATTTGCAGTATCAGTATGGATATTGGGAAGACCCAGTGATAGGTACTGCTACATGGAATGCCCTTCTTGGTGGCCCAAGCTTTATGTTCTCTTTTTGGGAGAAAAAAGATAGCAAATGGAATACCCATATCAACCTATTCAAATCCATTTTCCACCAATCAGAAAAAAGCCCTGACTCCCACTCTTTCTCAACTGTGGGAACACAGATCGAATTTGAAAAACAAATACGTACTGGTTATGGAACCTATGCTCTTGGAGTTAAGTATTCATGGATGAGCTCTTCTCTCAATGAATCGACAGAGTATCTCGAGAATGTGGCCAAGCGAGGGGTTATTTCAAGCTTTGGGGCCTATATTAACTATAACTTCGACTGGAGTTTATAATGAGAATCATCTTTATCTTTCTTCTCATCGCTCCCCTTTCTCTCAATGCAGGTGAAGGTATTATTACCACTCTCGAAGCTCCCATCATGAGTGGCCCTAGCATGACCTCTCAAGTGAGACAGCTGTTTCGAAAAGGACAGCGCATTTATATTCACGATCAACACTTTAAAAATGGTCCTTTGCAAATTAACTATGATCAAAGCGC
The DNA here is from genome assembly GCA_041583335.1 of Bacteriovoracaceae bacterium. Classification (GTDB taxonomy): domain Bacteria; phylum Bdellovibrionota; class Bacteriovoracia; order Bacteriovoracales; family Bacteriovoracaceae. The sequence continues at coordinate 875 of JBFHGF010000557.1, read as the reverse complement.
GGCAGCAGGTTTCTTTCCGATCAATTCAAATGCAAAAACGGGTGAAGGCTTTTATCGCACCAAAGATCGCAATGGACAGACCGCTTATATTTCCGATCGCTACGTAAAGCTCATCACCAATGATGTACGCGAATTCTCTCAGAATATTACCCCTTATGATCCCGATCCAAATGACTATCGATTAGAAGAGCCCCTTCCTAAAAACTACCCTCTCGTTGAGAAGAATATGTATCGGGCCATTTTCAATTTCTCCATGGGCCCAGACCTTAAGAGCAATTACAATTATAACTCCGTCCTTGCCAAAGAAGACTTCTCCAATCACTACGGCTTTGAAATTAAGTATGCAAGAAAAGCAGGTTGGGACAAAGAGAATCGATTTTACTTCGGAGGCATGCTTAGAGGCTGGACAGCGAAGAGTAACTTTGAACTCTACAATGATAATCGCTCAGCAACGGAGACAAAGTCTCAACTAGGAATTGGCCCCTTTATAAGTTACGACTCCTGGAGAAATCAAAGCGTAACTCTAACCTTTAGCGGTGGTGTTCTCTTCAATCTTGATCGCAACTTGGTTACTCAGTCTGATCCCAATGGAGAAGAGCAACGCCTATTTAGCGCCTATACCATTACACCTATTTTTTCGACCTTTGCCCAGTTTCAAACGAGTGTGCCCGATATGGCGATTGTGGCCGGGATTCAAACCCAAATCTACTTTCCTCACACCCTCACCTCATCAAAGGAGCCTACTTTTGATGAGTCCTGGAGGGCCTATGGCTCCTCTGAAGATCAGATCAATATTCCCTTTAGCGCGCAATGGTCTGCGGTTCTTGGAATTCAGAGCTACTACTAAGACGGTGACATTTTCGTTACAAGACCTT
>JBFHGF010000556.1:0-1932 GCA_041583335.1 Bacteriovoracaceae bacterium | reverse complement strand
GATCATGCTTGGTAACCTTTCTGATCAAGCTGCGATTGGTCCAGCGATGGCCGTTGCCCTTTTGACGACATTCTATGGGGCGGTTCTTGCCAACGCTCTTTGTAACCCAATTAAAAATAAACTGCAGTACCGTTCTGCTTCAGAAATTACAAAGATGAATATAGTGATTGCGGGAACTCTGGGGATTGTTGCAGGGGAGAACCCTCGACTTATTAAAGAAAAACTCAATAGCTTTCTTCCTCCAGCTCAACGTGAGCTAGGTGATGATAGCAGCGAAGAATAATAATTAATATAAAGAAGTAGGTGGCTTATGGCCGATGAAGATGGAAATGATCTAGGTGGCGGCGGCGACGCAGTTGCCCCTGAATGTCCCAAGTGTGAAGTTTGTATTCCTGGTCTTCCGGGTTGGATGGCAACCTTTTCTGACCTGGTAACCCTACTTTTAACCTTCTTTGTGCTTCTTCTGTCTTTTGCAAAGACAGAGTCAGCGAAGTACGAAGCGGCACTTGGATCTATTCGTAATGCCTTTGGTGGTAACGTTCTTAAGCATGGAGAAGTGATTCAAAGAGGAAAGTCTCCGGATGATTCTCCAACAATGATTGAGTCTCAAGATCCTATTCGTCCTTTTCCTATCGACTTTCTAACAATGGAAGGGATTCTCGATAAACATGAAATTAATCGTGAATCAGATGAGACCCTCTCTATGGTGAAAAAAGATCTTTCTGAATATCAGCTTGCTGATAATGTGGAAGTTCATGAAATGGCCGAGGGAGTAAAGGTCATGGTTAAAGATAAAATATACTTTCAAGAGGGAAGTGTTGTTCCTCGTAAGATCCCGATTGAGGTCTTTGATAAGCTTATTAAAATGCTCTCCGATAATGACTGGACACTCTATGTTCTTGGTCATGCATCTCGTGGAGAAGTGGCCAGTAGCAATGCTGATACGGATGCCTTTATGCTTTCTGCTCAAAGGGCAGCTGCTGTTGCGAGAAGCCTAATTAAACGAGGAGTGAAGCCAGATCGCGTGACAACGACTTTCTTTGGTGATACTCGTCCTGATAAAGTTCTAAGTAGCACAGGTCAACAAGATCAGTCCCTCAATCGACGCGTTGAGTTTATTATTCGTAAGAGGGATGTTGCGACTCCTGGACATAAAGTCGAATCTAGGTAAAAGAATATTATGAGTAAATTATGCTGGTCCGGTGGAGCGACAACGTTTGAAGATTTACTCATATCTCTTGGATTTTCAAAGCAAAAAATTAAGAAAGTGGGCCTCTCAAAAAAAGAGAGGTCTAGATTAATTAAGCCTCAGATGGAAGTTGAACTCCCTCGTGAGCTATTTAATTTTGGTATCATTCATCCTAAGTTTATTGGAGCGACGAGACCAAGGGTAATCGAAGAAAAGGGTCCTTTTCTGGCCGTGCATAAACCAAGTGATATTCATATCCATCCCTTATCCTATCAAGAGCATGATAACCTCTTAAGTTTTCTAAGAGAGGAAGGTTATTCAAAATACCTTCAGTCATTTTCTTCAGATTCCATTTGGGATGGAGGTTTACTTTATCGCCTTGATTATGAAACATCAGGACTTGTTCTCTTAACTTCAAGTCGTGAAGAATATGAAAAGGCCCGCCAAGGGAAATCCTTTGTTCACTCTAAAGAATATCTTGTTGTCATCGAAGGCGATTATCAAGGGATAGAGGGAAGAGTGACTCATCAATTGACTACATCGGGTGCTAAGATTAAAGAAGATCAAGCTTCTGGAGCCCTGTGCTCAATCGATATTGAACTCTTAATGCGCTCGCCTGGCAGGTCTCTTTTGAAAGTGGTCTTAAATGAAGGGCGCAGGCACCAAATTCGTGTTCAACTCTCTCTTCTGGGGCACCCTGTATGGGGTGATAAGCTCTATGGTGCGCAAGAGCGAGGAGATGG
>JBFHGF010000555.1:0-1941 GCA_041583335.1 Bacteriovoracaceae bacterium | reverse complement strand
TGTCTTTTTTTCAGGGAGTTATAGCGACAAGTACCCCTTGACTCGATATACATAGCACTGCTATGTATATGGTCATGGAAAATTACTTTAACAAATGGATAGGACAAATTAGGCGCGGCTACTTAGAGTTGTGCATCTTTGCCCTTATTATCCGCCTCGAAAAAACCTACGGTTTTGAAATTATCTCTACCGCTGAGAACTTGGGCCTCTCCATAAAAGAAGGGACCCTCTACCCCATCCTCAATCGCATGACTAAGGAAGGGCACCTCACTGCGAGCTGGGATATTCAAAATGTTCAAGGCCATCCTCGCAAGTTTTACTCCATCACTGATCAAGGAAGAGAACTCTTTGATCGTATGAAAAAAGAATTTGAAGATATGAATTCAACTTTTCACAAAGCTTGCACCATAGATAAAGAAATAAATGAAATCATAAAACAATCTAATCTACCGGAGAATGATGTATGAAAACGCAGAATTTAATTGAACGCTACATGTCCCAGCTCGATCAGTATTTATCGCATATTCCATCAACGGAGAAAGCAGAAATTATTTTAGAGCTCCATGCCCATATCCAAGATAGCCTCAACAATAGCGATAAAACAGCTGAAGAAGTTCTGGCCAACTTAGGAACCCCTGAAGAAGCTGCTCGTCGCTATCTCGAAGAGAAAGGTCTGAGCCTAAATATGCCCTCCCCTCATCAAGGGGGAAAGAGCGAAACGGGAAAATGGTTAACCATTGCCTTTCTTGGCTCCATTGGCCTTTTTCTTACCTTCTCCATTTTTGTTATGATCTTCTTTTCTCCCCTGGTTGAAGTCAAAGAAGAGGAAGGAAAAGTGAGAATCCTTGGTGGACTTATTAATGTTCAAGAAGATATGTCCAAGAAAAGCAAAGTCGCTAAAAAGCCTGGCCATAAAAAAGTTCAAGCACACCTTGAATTTATGGGTGAAGACGATGGCAAAGAGAAGAGAGTGGAAATTAAAATTGAAGGAGATGAAGAAAATCCTCAAGTTAAGATCAAAGTAGATGGCTCCATGATTGAAGATATGGACTCACTTGATGACCTTAATGTTTTAGATAAAGAATTGGAAGGCCTCAAAGATCTCGAAAAGATTGAAAGCCTAAGTGACCTCAAGCAACTGGAGAAACTTAAGGGTCTAAAGGTCCTCAAAAAACTTAAGGCCTTAAAGAATCTAAATATTAAAATCGATGACCAAAATGAAATCGAAATTGAGCATAACACTGAAGACAACAAAGAAAACTAATACTCGTGGGGAGTTTTTATCGAAACTCCCCTTCTACGATCTGACGTAGATAACCTCTAATTCCCACAGGAACCATCTCCTTTTCCTCTTCATCCCATTTCAAGGCGACATGAAGAGTGCTGGTGGGCTCAAGCTCTAACTCTCTCACCACTTGTTCATAGGCAGTCCCATATTTATCCACAAAGTAATCAACTGAAAATTTCTCCATCATAGTCAGACCAATTAAAATACAACTGGTATGCAGATAGTTGAAGTCGTTAATTATTTTCACAGGGCCGGGAAGGGCCTCTTTTTCATAGCGCATTCCACACTGATATTTACCGATGCCAATGACCTTGGACAGAGAAAAAGATACTGATTTAATCACTGGAGAACTTAAATCCAAAGTGTAGTCTATACTGGGACCAAACCAAGCGGCATCAATGTGAATATCAATTTCATTTTCTTCACAATGCTTGATCATCTCCTCCATCTCATCGTGAATCTTGCCTGTATGGCAAAAAGGGCTCGAGATAATGGCAACATCCCCTTTCTTCCATTGACTGTAATGGATATAACGAGAATTAGGTTTAATTCTTCTGTGATAGGGATAATCCTCAGGGGGAAATACTAACCGCTCACCATAAGTAACATTGAAGTCATCCAAAGCATGGGTTACCCCATGAATCACATTCGTC
>JBFHGF010000554.1:0-1946 GCA_041583335.1 Bacteriovoracaceae bacterium | reverse complement strand
TGATGGAAAAGGTGGTTCTTCCTAGTGGTTATACCCTTGAAGATATTTATGGGCTCATCATTTCCAAAACTCCTATTGTTCTTGGAAAGTCGGGAGCCGAATTATTAACCACACGTCTACCCCCTATTTTATTTGCCACAGTTTACGCCAATAATTACAACGTCGGAACTTATGGTATTGATCCTCGCGCCTTTGGTATCGATCGCAGCGATATGCCTTTCAGAGAGTTTGTATCAGAATTTGGAGCAAAAATGGCAACAGAGGCCATTACGGCCTCTGCATTAATACCTAAGGACTGTCGTCCTTGTAATCATGGTAATTAGAAAATTATAGGTTAAAAAAGTTATTGATCTCTGTTACGACCGTTTCAATATCTTCATCAGTAAGAAATGGAGTCATAGGAAGACAGAGAGTTTTGCCAGCAAAATTCTTTGCTACTGTATCTTCACCTTCATATTCTGCGAGGGCCGCTTCTTGGGAGAGTGTTCTTTCGTAGAAGGGAGTACAACCAATTCCTTTCTCACGTAAGTAGTTCATAAGTTTTTCACGAACCTCTGCACTTTCCATTTGAGTGGGGTAGAGGTGCCAGCTTGAAAGGGCAATGTACTTTTCGGGGAGAGTTTTAAGAGGTGTCCCCTCAAGGGCCTTGTGGTATTTGCGGGCGACTTCTTTTCTCATCTGATTAAATTTTTCAATTTCCTCAAGTTTGGTATAGAGAACGGCCGCCTGCATATGATCGCAGCGAGAGTTACGCCCCATATTTTGCTCATCACCACGTCCGTGGTTGCGATTGACAATAATTTTCTTAGATAGTGCTTCGTCGTTGGTCAGGATACATCCAGCATCTCCAAAAGCACTTAGGTTCTTAGTTGGATAGAAAGAGAAAGTTACCAAATTGTTACAGTCGCCAACAGGAGATCCTTCCTTATAGAAAGTTCCTTGCGCTTGGGCTGCGTCTTCAACAACACTGATTCCTTGAGCTTCACAATAAGAATTGATGGCATCCATAGGGGCCGGAAGCCCATAGATATGCACGGGCATTACTGCTTTTAGATTATGTTTTTCATGAACTCGTTTAAGGGATTCGGGACAAATCAGTCCGTCTTCGGGCTGAACGTCAATCCATACCGGAGTCGCTCCAACATTGAGCACGGCCTCGGCCGTTGCGTAGAATGTAATTCCCGGCACGCCAACTTTATCTCCGGCCCCAACTCCATAAACGGTGAGAGCAATCTCAAGAGCATCAGTTCCATTGGCCACTAAAAGGCAGTGGTTTGATTTTTGAAGTTTGGCAAAATCATTTTCAAATTTAGTATTGAATTCGCCTTCTACGAAAGCGTTGGTATCGATAATATCGTTAATTCTTTGTTTAACTTTGGCCTTAAATTCTTCGTGGTGTAGATTTGCGAAGTCGTAAAAAGATACAGGCATAAATAATCCTTTATTAGCTCGTGAAAGCTTAGTTGGTAATTATCCTCATCATATACCTTTAGATTGATTGTCGCTAGATAGAAAAAGGCCTCTGTATTAAACAGAGGCCATTTTGGAGTAGTTTTGTCTTACTTTTTAGAGGGAGTATTTAGCATCTTCTCAATGATGAGAGCAGCTTTTTTCGCGGCTTCAGGATCATCTTTGAAGCGGCGTGAGATTTTATGTTTAAGAATCTCAACCTCTTGTTTTTCATGTCTGGGATTATAATTTGGTTTCTGAGAGATCTCTGAAACTTTCTCCACACTTTGACTCATGACTTTCGCCTTGTTGGGTTGTTTAGGAGAACCAAAGAATAATTCCTTTAGCTTTTTAGCAGCTCCCATAAGGATAACTCCTTACTAAGCAGCTTTTTCTGGAGCTCTTTGGTGCTGAGCAACTTTCATCATGTGCTCTTCGATAACTTCATAGAGCTCAAGTTTAGTATTGTAAGGATCCATTCCCTCTGGAAGTTGAGA
>JBFHGF010000553.1:0-1946 GCA_041583335.1 Bacteriovoracaceae bacterium | reverse complement strand
AGTGGAAAAGTCTTTGCGCTAAAAATTGAAAAATTCATGAGTGATGAATTCAAATCTTTTGTCGCCGCTAAGAAACCTGTGATTGGTATCTGTAATGGTTTTCAAGTCCTTACCAAATTAGGCGCTTTTAGTGGCTTTGATTCGCGCTACCTGGGACTGGCCCAAAATGTATCGGGACAATTCATAGATCAATGGGAAGAGCTTAAAGTGGAGGATTCTCCATGTATCTGGACAAAAGGAATACAGAGTATGAAGCTTCCTATTCGTCATGGGGAAGGACGTTTTATTTTAAATCGGCGCAATGCTGAACTCGCTAAACTCTGCGATGAATTTAAGGCGCGAAAACAAGTCGCCCTGTCTTATAAGCGCAACCCCAATGGGGCCCACGATGATATCGCAGGGGTTTGTGATCCTACGGGTTTGATCTTTGGATTGATGCCTCACCCTGAAGCTGCTGTTAAATCGGAACTCTACCCTGGGGGAAGCGTTATCGGTCAACTTGGCAGTGAGCTTTTTAAGAATGCAATTGAATATGTCAAACAAAGTAAATAAGGATTGAAAGCATGCAAAATCAATTGACCATTAAACGTGCCCTTTTGAGCGTAAGTAATAAAGAAGGTATAACGGAACTGGCCTCCTATTTAAGGGAACAAGGTGTCGAAATTATTTCATCTGGGGGCACTAGAAAGCATTTAGAAGCAGCATCGATTAAAGTAACTCCCATTGAAGAAGTCACTGGTAATCCTGAGGCCTTTGGCGGACGGATGAAAACCCTCAGTTTTCAGATCAGTTCGGCCCTTCTCTTTCGTCGTGGTCTTGAAGAAGATGTCATGCAGGCCCGCGAGCTGGGGATTGAACCCATCGATTTGGTGGTGTGTAACCTCTATCCCTTTGATGAAGTGATGAAGAAAGATGGGAATTGGGCGGAGCTTATTGAAAATATCGATATAGGTGGTCCCACAATGGTCAGGGCGGCGGCCAAGAATTATCAAAGTGTTGTTTGTCTAACTCATCCTGATCAGTACGATAGCTTTATGCAAAAGAATTCATCTGGGCTGACAAGTGACGACTCATTGGAATTTGCCCTAGCGGCCTTTTCTCATACGGCCGCCTATGATTCTATGATCGCGGGATCTCTTAAGAAGAGAAGAGATGGGCAAAGTACAGTCTTTCACGGCGAACTCACTGATGAATCCACCATTGAAGCGCGCTACGGTGAGAACCCCCATCAAAAAGGTTATATTGTTCTCAATAAAGAGTACACGGGTCAAAGAACCATGGCCTCAGCTCCTTGTTTGCAAGGAAAGGCCCTCTCTTATAATAATTTTCTCGATGCCGATTCTTCATGGCGTTGCAATAGTGACCTCTTTAATACAATGAAAGATTCAGAGTTTGATCATACGGTTGTTGTGGTTAAGCATAGCAATCCTTGTGGCGCGGCCGCGGCGAAGTCTTCGCTAGAGGCACTTGAAATGGCCTGGGCCGGTGATCCGATCAGCAGTTTTGGCAGCATCCTTACTTTTTCCCATGAAGTCGATGCGGCCAGTGCTGCCTTTATCTGTGAGCGTTTTGTTGAAGTAGTGATTGCTCCATCTTTCAGTCATGAGGCCAAAGAGGCCTTTGCTAAAAAGAAGAATTTACGCCTTATTGAATTAGCGCCCCATGATGGCCCTTTGATGGATAAAATGGTTCGCACCATTTATGGAGGTTTCGCCGTTCAAGAAGAAGATTCGGGAATGGAAAAAGATATTGAGGTCGTGACCCAGGCCAAAGGTCTTGAAGGTCATTCTCTGAAGACACTCTTTGGAATTAAAGTTTGTAAGCACTTGAAGAGTAATGCCATCGTGCTCATCGCCAAGAGTGAAAAGGGTATCGCTATTGCCGGAGCTGGTATGGGAAATCCCAATCGTCTCGTCAGTGTGGTTCAGGCCAGTGATAAGGCCCGT
>JBFHGF010000552.1:0-1957 GCA_041583335.1 Bacteriovoracaceae bacterium | reverse complement strand
TTTTTTGGAGCTGTTCGAGTGTAGTTATATTTTCAAAAACCTCTTCATCATCTTTATGGATAAGAAAAATACGATGTCCTAACAAACCTCTAAAAAGAGGAATGGGAACTTCGAGGAGGCGATTCGAGTTCTTTCGAGAAGCGCCCATCCAGTAGAGGTTAATATTTTCACCATCTTCAAGCTCTCTGATAATCCGCTCTTGGCTCGAATTTTCTTCAACCAGTTGAATCTGATAGTCGACCTTAGCTTTAGAGAGGGCGAGTTTGAGAACTTCAATATTGTAATCATCGTTATAAAAAGTATCTGCCACTTTTGGTACTTTTATGACAAATTTCTTGGCAAAGACAGAAAGAGAGCACATCGAAATGATCAAAACAGTAAGGAATGGGGCTAATTTAGTCATAAATACCCTGCAAATAATTCGGAGACTTCCTTTTATTATAAGGGCATTTCAAACTTTATGTGAATAGAATTTAGTTAATAAATATTTCTAAAAACTATTTTAATGTAAAGACGATAGATAAAAGAGAGAAGAAAATTCCAAGTCCCTTGTAGGTATTGAGAGGAATTTTTTCCACAAAAATATCCCAGAAAATAGAAGTGATCATTTGGCCAGCAACAATAAGCACGGCCACTTTTACGGCACCAATTTTAGATATCCCGAAAGGAATTCCTGTAATGATTAAGAATCCACAGACTGAAGGGACGACATACCACCACTTAAAACCAGTCGTTGTCGCTTTAATTTTAAAGAGCTCTCCCACACTTTCTGGAGATTTTGAAGCAAGGAAGTAGAGGAATATAGAGTAGACGACAACCAAGGTGTTACCAATAAATAACGCCATGGTTAGTCCCATATTCTGGGACATATTCTTATTTAGTCCCCCTTGAATAATACCTGCGGCCCCTACCGCCAAGGGAATAATATAAGTCCAATTCATCGTCTGTTTCCTCTACCTCTTGGGCCTTTTCCTCGACCTTTCGTTTTTTGCACTGGAATGACTCCACCTTTTTGATAAAGGATTCCTTTGAGGTAGTCACCTTCGGGAAATCCTTCTAGGGAGCGAATATCTTCACGAGGTGTTATACTTTTCACTTTGCGCACTCTTGCTTTTTGAGCATAACCATTCATCGTGACTTCAAACTTCTGCTTACTGACACTATGGGTATTAATAAAGAGCAGGGCCTGCCCTTCTTCATTGAGAAGCTGTCCAAAGAGAGGAAAAAGTCTTTCATAGTTTTTTAGTGAAGTAGTAGTCTTCTTGCCATCACTACTAAAGCTTGGAGGATCACAGAGAATAAAATCAAATTTTTCTCCGGTCAGGGCTAACTCGTTAAGAGATTGAACAACATCACCAACTTTGAAATCAAAGTCTTCGATAGGGTAATCATTAAGTTGAATATTCTCTTTAAGCCAATCCATATACTTGGAAGAGAGGTCAACACTGGTGACAAAGCTTGCCCCGCGAGAGTAGGCAAAGAGTGACCATGCCCCTGTATAACTATAAAGGTTAAGCACTCTCTTTCCTTCCAATTGATGGGAAAATTGCTTACGGATAGAGGCCATATCGGGATAAATGCCTAAGTCATGGCCTTGATTAAGTTTAATAAGATACTGAGTATCAAACTCTCTAATGGTCATTTGATCGGGAAGTTTTCCCCAGAGTGGAGACATCTTTGATTGGGCTTCTGTTTCGCGATCTTGCCAAGCAATCCACGCGACATCAAGTTGGAGTTCTACGCAAATATGATCTCTAATAATGGGGACAATTTCTTTTTGAAATTTCTTCCATAGTTTGGAATAACTTTGAATAAGAATTCCATCACCAAGCTTTAGGATCATTAGTCCAGAAAGACGATCGGCTTCTCCCACACTAAGAAAGATATCTTCACGTTGCTCAAAAAGTTCCTGTCTCTTATTGAAAGCGTTAAGGAGTCTATTTTGAAGATCGATATG
>JBFHGF010000551.1:0-1963 GCA_041583335.1 Bacteriovoracaceae bacterium | reverse complement strand
GTAATTTTCATAGGTATCGCGTCCTAAAATCTACGCTTAGGTCATAATATCTGGATCTATGAAAACGATAAAGCTTTGGGCCTTGCTCTTTATCCTCATTTTATTAGCTTCTTCCTCCGTATTTGCTGAATCGAGGGAAGAGGGAAGTTGTGCTTGTAGAATAAAGGTTGCAGGAACCGTGGATTTTGTTCGTTCCACTCATTTTGATGATATCGAAAGTTGCCAAGACTATCTGATTAAAAAGAAAGAGCTTGGCCTATGGGAGAGTTTCTGTGGAACAGGGGGAAAGGCCCAATACCAACTCTCCTGTGGAAAAAAGAGGATCACCTACCAAACCTCTTGTGTCGCCCGCACTGAGTTTCACCATTTTTTAACCTTTACAGCTGAACAGAAGATTTCTGAAAAAGCGGGGGCCTTTGCCCACCACGATAGTAGCGAATTTAACCTCAAAAGAAGCTTCTCTGATATTGCGCTCTTTATGGAGGCCAATCCAGGACTAAGCCTCAGCAATTCCCTCTATGGGGGAATCTATGACGGCATCAGCTCTTATCGCATTGATCTCACTTTGGTGGACTTCACTTATCAGGTCCTACAAGAAATAAAAGACGGGGATCGAAAGCTTCATGACAGACTTATACAGATCATTGATGGCGATCCCATTAAAAACTTTCCGCTCTTTTTTCGCCACTTAAATGCGGCCAATAAAGGAAAGCTCAAAAAGAAGCTATCTCGAATTGTTCCCATCCTCTATCAAGCTAATGGCATGGCCATTGCTGATCAGTTGGGAATCCTAACCAAAGCAAGGTTTGCCAATAGTGACTATAAGGCGAAAATAAAGCGCTATAACTCGGTCATGGGAAGCGCCAATCAAACGGCCTTATTAAAAGAGCTAAAGGCGCGCCATTTTATTGATCTAAAGACACCTTTCACGGTTGAGATTCTGTATGGCCTTGATAAGAAAGACTTTGAATCTCTCTTTGATTACGTTAATGCACGTGAACATAGTAGGAGAGTTGCGGCCTTCCAAGCGGCCGATCAAACAGAGGATTACCACTTCAAAATGGAGCGACAAACAGGGATCACTTACCTGACCCATGCTCGTGGCATTAGTCGCAGTGCCCTTGAAGTCTTTAACTATATTCATCGCAACCTCTTTATGCAGCAACAGCGCCACGATCTTTCGCCTTTATATATTCAAGAGCACCTTGAGGTCTGGGAAGAAATTGTTCAGGAGCATTCTTGGTCACGCCATATCTCACAAGGAGATGATCAAGTTCTCCTGGTATTGCGCGATTGGATGAAAGAGAACCAAAGCGATATCAAAGCAAAGAGTAAGCAAGCACAGCTTTCACCAGAACTTCAAGCGGCCCTTGATCAATGGAAAAAGGGGAGAAGGCCCAAGAGAGAGCTCACCCTCGATCTCTATGAGCTTTTGAAAGAACAGTACCCCGAGCGTCCGTGGGAAAAACATTTTGTCCTAGGAAATGCGGGTCAAAAAATAGTGATTGGAGAAAGAAGCCTTGATAGAACCACACGCAATATTTGGGGCATACTCAAGCGAATTTTCACCCTAGAAAATATCGCCTCGGCGGCCACATCGGTTGCCTTAGGTAGCACCACAGGAAATGCTTATCTCAGCGCCAGTGCCACGACCCTAGTTCATGATTTTATCGTGGCCAAGCGCTATGGATATGAAGTGGATGACTATATGCTCACCCATACCCCGTCCAATTTAGCGACATCTCTTATCTTCAGCTCTGGCCTTACACCAGGTCGCACGGCCGATGCTATTTTTCGTGGGGCCACCAATGGAGCATTACAATCCATGATGACTGGTCAAGACCTCAGGCTTGGTTTTATTGTCGGCGGGATTTCAGGCGGAGTTCTTCAGCAATTGCCCGCAGAATTTTCTAATTGGATCGTGCCTGGTGAAGATCAAAATACCTTGAATATTTTTAGTGAG
>JBFHGF010000550.1:0-1974 GCA_041583335.1 Bacteriovoracaceae bacterium | reverse complement strand
TTTTCCACTGACCTTTTATTAAATGTCCCATTTATATCTCCTTGTCTTTTCAGTATAGGTGATCTGAAGTGACTTTTCATAAAAGAAGCCTGTGCATAAAGATTTAAAACGAAGTCGATAAAAATTGTTAATGAGTTCTTCTCTAAATGATGCGCCCTTATTTTAGGGCCGTTTTCTTTGCCTTTTCGGTGATGGTGATCTTCATCGCCCCGTAGAAAATAGAAATCAAGGGGCTAAGGATATTAAAGAAGCAGTAGGGAAGGTAGGTTAGGGTGGGAACTCCGAGCACTCCAGAGTTGTAAGCACCGCCACTATTCCATGGTATCAAAACAGAGGTTACCGTCCCAGCGTCCTCTAAGGCCCGAGAGAGGTTTTCGGGGGCGAGGTTGTAATCATCATAGGCCTTTTTAAACATTCTTCCCGGTACAACGATCGCCAGGTACTGGTCAGAAGCGGTGGCGTTGAGGAAGATACAGCTTCCTATGGTGGCCCCAATAAGGCTTCCTGTGCCTTTCACTACTTTTAAGATAGAAGCGGCGATAACTTGAAGCATTCCAGTGGCCTCAAGAGTTCCGCCAAAGACCATCGCTGAAAAGATAAGCCATACTGTAGTGAGCATGCCTTCCATTCCCCCGCGGTTGAGGAGTTTGTCGATAATCTTATGACCCGATTCGATGGAGAATCCGCCATAGGAAACGGAGATAATAATCTGATAAAGTTCTCTAAAGGAATGTTCTCCTCCCATCATCTTTTGTAAGAGATCCTGTTGGAAAATAATGGCCACAACTACGGCGCTGATAATTCCCAAGGTTATGGCCGGTAGGGCAGGGACTTTCTTTCTTACGAGAGTGAGAACGACAATGGCCGGAATAAAGGACCAAAAAGTAATATTGAAGTGTTGATCGAGAACGGCAGTTATCTCATTGATTCCCGAAGTTTCTGCCACGATGGGAGTATTGGCAAATCCAATGAGGGCGAAAATTACGACGGCCGAGATGATTGCTGGCCCTGTGGTGTAGATCATATGTTTGATATGGGTGAAGAGCTCAGTTCCCGCCATGGCCGCGGCCAGATTTGTGGTATCCGAAAGGGGAGACATTTTATCTCCAAAGTATGCTCCAGAAATAATCGCCCCTGCAACAAGACCCGTATCAAAGCCCAAGGCCTCGCCAATTCCAATCAAGGCAATACCAATAGTTCCCGTCGTTGACCAAGAACTCCCCGTGGCCAAGGAAACCACTGCACAGGCAATACAGGTCACAGGAAGAAAAACCTTAGGAGTGATGATTTTGAGTCCGTAGTAAATTAGGGCGGGAACAGTGCCGGAAAGAATCCAAGTGCCAATTAAAGCCCCGATTACAATTAAGATAATCATCGCCGACAGAGCATTGGAAGTAGCTTCGTTGATACCCTTTTCCATGGTGTCAAACTTAATGCCGTAGCGATAGTGGCCAATAAGACCAGCTGCAAGGGCGCCAAGCATAAGCGCAACTTGATTTGGCCCATAGGAGGCATCATCTTTAAAGATCACCACATTAATGATGAGTAAAATAACAAGAAAAGTGATCGGGACTAGCGATAAAAGAAGAGTTGGCTTTTTCATAGCCTATAACAATAAATTATTGATTGAGTTACGTCTAGAAGGCATCGAGCTCAATTTCGGCCAAGGAGATCATTAAAACGGTTCGTTTACTCTCTCGTTGACGAAACTGACGTCCAAGCTCAGTTCCATAGAAACCAAGTTTAATATCAAAGAAGAAGGCACTCACTCCTAGTCCCCAAGAGATATAGCCAGCATTGTAGCCCGTATAGATATCAACAATGGGCAGGCGCGCTCGTGCTCCTAGCTTTATCTTGGAGGCCGTCGCTGTTTGCTGATCAAGGGCATTACCGTAGTCCACGGCCAAAGTGTAGTCCAATAGCCCTAAGTCCTGGTTAAAAGAAAAACCAAAGTTGAGGGATTGTTCTTGGTCC
>JBFHGF010000549.1:0-1976 GCA_041583335.1 Bacteriovoracaceae bacterium | reverse complement strand
GATATTGAGTAAGGATGACACGAATCCTTATGAAACTCTCGATGCTTATCTCGAAAAAGGTTTAAATTCCCTCTACGTTCGCGCAGTGGACTTCAATTCCCTCATGGTAGATATTGAGAAGAATATCAATGAGACCGTGGGAAGCTTTTCTCACTTCAACTCCGTTGAGAGTCAATATGATGGGCTCTCCAGCCTCTTAGAAGATACAAAGTCTTTGGTCGAAAATCTTGGCATAAATGAATTCACTGCTCGCTATGTTGATGAGCTCGTTCAGAAAACGATTTACTCTTTTAGTAAATGGGATTCTATTCAAGTTCTGACCGATCTACTTTTTAAGAAAGGTGACTACATCAAATCCCATGGTTTATTGTGTTCTTATATTGCAACTTCTGTGCTCAGAGGGATTGACTGGGCCACGGATGCAATGATGAGAAAAGTTATTATGGCCTCACTTTTTCAAAATATCTGTTTAGACAAGGACCTACACGCGAAGGTATTTAATCGCGAAAGTGAAGAGTTTCTGGCCCTCGATACTTATGAAAAAGACCTTGTCCTCGCTCACCCAATAAAGGCCGCAAAGCTTTTAGAATATGGAGAGTTCACAGGCTTTGAAGTAGCCTCAATGGTTAAGAATCAGCATGAACTACCTACAAAAGGTGGATTTCCTCGTGGCCAACGTGAGGGGTTAAACCTTACTCCATTGGATGTCCTATTTATTATTAGTGGATACTTTTCCCATCGAGTTCTCACAAGCGAGACTCAACCTGTTAAGATGGAAAAAGAAATCCAAGACCTTAACGAGCTCTTCTATGAAGGGAACTTTAAAAAGAGCTACGAGCAATTTTTAGCAACTTTCCGTTAATATAAATATTCGAGATGTTCGAAGTTAGAGTTTCTCTTCTTTAGAGATTGAGAAAAGAATTGAGGTTTCTCGGTTAGTAAGAGGACTTGCGGCCTTTGAGGATTATCTTGTGAACCTTCTTCTATGGACGACTCTTGTTTTAGAATGGTCATAAAGTCCTGATAGGCCTTTTCCACTTGGGTATAAGAGTCTTGAATATGAAGAAGATAAAAGGATCTTCCAAATTGATCTGTTTTATAGATTGATTTTTCTTGTGCTGGAAAATGATGGATTTGAGACTCTAGGACGCCATCGAGAAGATAGTTAAACCATTCAAAAGGTTTTCCCCTCTCGGATAGGGCACCATTACTTACCCAAATACAGCCAACTACTTTCGGTTTGGTGACTGAAAGAAAGCTGCTTAGGGAAGTGATGAATTTATTTCTTTGCTCTTCTGATTCCATCAAGAACTCCATTCACAAATTTTCCAGAAGAGGCTCCACCGTACTTCTTGGAAAGTTCAACAACTTCGTTGATGACAACTTGATAGGGAGTCTCAAAGTAGTAAAGTTCTGCCGTTCCTACGAGAAGGGCCGATCGTTCCACCTTTTCAATTTGATCAAGGCTATTTTTCTTGGCCTCTTTTTTGATCACTTCTTCAAGTTCTTCCATGTGCTTGGAAACTTCTTTGAGAAGCTTATTGGCAAAGAACCAGTTCCCATCATCAACAAAATTGTCAGGGTGCTCTTCATCTGTATCAATATAACTCTCTCTAAATTCAGAGAGCATCTCTTCTAGTTGAGAAGGGGAAATATCACCCTGGAGAAGTTGTTCTTTGAGATCAGAGTTTTCTTTAATAAAGAATTGAAAGAGAAACTTAAGTGCAAACTCGCGACCTGGAGTTTTATTAGTGCTGTCTTTATTAATGTCTTGGGCCACTGCTTAAACCTTTATCATCTGACCCTGGCGAATTATTTTGGGTCATCCTATTTTTTTGAACACTCATATTTTGTTCTAAAGTATCTACGAAATCTGAAATATTATCAAACTCCCAATAGAAAGATGCAAATCTTACATAGGAAACGGGATCGAGCTTATGAAGCTCTTTCATAACATAGTTTCCAATAACATCTGT
>JBFHGF010000548.1:0-1983 GCA_041583335.1 Bacteriovoracaceae bacterium | reverse complement strand
TCCAGCTCCTAATAAAACGGCATGGGCTGCGGCGATATCCCATTCACTAGTTCCACCGAGTCTGGGATTGAGATCGGCCACTCCTTCAGCTACCTTACAAATTTTTAAACTCGAACCAAATTGCAAGGATTCTACTTCCTTAAAGTACTGAGATAGGTTTCTCACATACTCATCAGTCTTAGGGGTTGGATGCGATTTTGAAGATACCACTCGTACCTTGCCCTCTTCATACTTAACCAAAGGAAGCTTCAAGGTTTTCCCCGCACGAATGACAAAGCTTGCCTCTTTAGATCCGTAAAAGGTTTCATTTTGAGCTGGAATATTGACCACTCCTGCAACCACTTCATGACCAACGATATAGGCAATATTAATGGTGTATTCGCCACTTGCTTTTATGAATTCTTTCGTGCCATCAATGGGATCAATTAGAAAGTAATCTGAAAAGCTAAGGCGCTTTTCAAAAACCTCTTTTGGACTCTCCTCAGAAAGCAGTGGAATATCGGGAAATTCTTTATTTAATCCTTCGACAATAATTTTATTGGCCGCGAGGTCTGCCTTCGTCACCGGAGTATCATCAAGCTTTTTTTCAATATCTGAACGATCAAGATTTCCACGATATTTTAGAGTCTCTTTTCCCGCAATTTCTGCGATGGCAATTAATTTTTGCAACATCTCCATTAGGGTCTCTCAATATTTTGTTCTTTAAAAACTTCGGACACTCGAGTGACGATATCCGTTTCAAAGGCCTTCTCATAGTGAACATCGAGGACATAGGATTTCACGCTAAAACGAAGAGCAAGCTTCATTCCCACCTCCACTTCTTTAACCACGACATTTACTGGCTTGGCCAAATAAGCATAGCGAGAAGTAACGACCACTTCTCTTAATATTTCTATAACATGATCGATATTTTCATTTAATGACGTATGGAAATTTACGACCACCATCATGTCAAGGGCCCCGTAGTTTCCTGAACTCACTTGCTCCGAGACCAGTTTATTGTTGGGAATTGTAACTACATTATCATCTAAGGTCACCAGTCTCACCGCTCTTAGTCCAATAGACTTCACTTCTCCGTAGACATTCCCTACTTGAACGCGATCGCCAACTTGAGCGGGGCGATCAAAGAGCATCACCACCCCAGAAACAAAGGAGGCCACAACATCTTTAATAGCAAAACCAACGGCCACAGCAACAGATCCGCCAAGAGCGAGAAGTAATTCTTTTGGTGGTTTAAGCACTCCATAGATGAGTAGAGGGACGCCAAAAACATAGACGGCAAAATTTAAGACTGTGACGATTTGGAGGATAATAAGGCGCTTATTTCCAAACTTTTGTCCAAGAGACTCTCCGGCCCGAGCAATAAACTTGGAAATAAAGAACAGAAATACCAGTCCCAAAATGAGAACTGATATCCTCTCAAATCTGAGGAGATCTAAAATTTGGCCTATTTGATCGAGTTGTCCATCATTCATAATTCATATCCAATTCTCGCGCTACAGGCTATTCGTAGACGAAGTTCTTTGCTTTGAGGGCAGCAACCACAGCGTATTGAGCTTCGACCTTTATTCGGTAGCGACGATCAGCTTCACTGCGCTCAACCAAGCCATTTTCTAAACCAATTCGTAGACAGTGCCTTACATGCCCTTCTTTCATATCCGTCACTTTCAAAAATTCAGTACTATTTAAATTTCCATGTCTAACAAGGGCCGCTAGAACAAAGAAGGACTCGTCACTTAAGGTTTGTAAGACTGAATAGTCTCTGCCTTTGGGAAGGCCTACCTTTAACCTTCTTCCCCGCATTGGCCTTAAGCTGGCTAGCCATAGTTTTTCAGCAAGCTCGGGGTTACCGCGCGACTGTTCCCATAAAAGCCTGAAAAATAAGTTTTCCACATAGGTCACTTCATCAGCTTCACTTGTGGACTTTATCGCTCTAATGATGTCTGCATAAGAGAGAGAAAACCCTGTTCTCAAATGACGGCG
>JBFHGF010000547.1:0-1987 GCA_041583335.1 Bacteriovoracaceae bacterium | reverse complement strand
GGGTTGGAAAGGTGTGGATGGATAAAATGCACCATGTCGATCATTGGTACAACGCCTGGAAGACAGTTTGTCCTGTCTCTCTAGGTTTCGGTGAGACCGCGGCACAAGCGGCCAATGCTCATAATGAAAAATATAAGTGGGCGTGGAGTGATAAGAGTCCAAATTGGATGAATTATCGTTGGTGGAGTGGGTGTGACCCCGATGGTGGTCCCAAGTTACCCAACTAGCAACAAAATGTGAGAAGTCGACTTTAGAAAGGAGAATGGTGATGAAATATTTAATCGTAATTTTATTATCTTTGAGTGTTCATGCTGAAATTAATCTGGGAACACCAGCAAAGAATTTTGATAACTACAGTCAGAACTATGCCAGGGCCGTGGCGATAGGCTTGCCGGCATACAAAGACTCTGAACTGGGTGAGAAACTAAGCCAGCTCTTCCAGAAGTATTCACGCGGGCTACAGGGAACTCGAATCAGGAGTTTAGATATGTTAGGTAAGGACTTTAACTTGCCGGCCATGCGTTTACAGGTAGGGCAAACTTACTATGAATCACCTCAAGGCAACTTTGCAGCAGAAGTTGACTTAAGAGAGGGACGTGTCCAATTCTATCAATCGCGAGATGAACTTCCCGCTATTGACCTAACTACCGCTCAGAAGGAGCTGCCAGCAGTACAAAAGTCCCATGCTGGTATCATTCAAAAGTTGGGCATTCCTACCAATCAACTCCTCTTTATGAAAACTAACTTTCTTATGTTGCAAGCTGAGACTAACCCTCGCATGGGACCTGTCAAGAAAACGGATGTGAGCGTAGGGGAGACCGCCACTTATGCATTGAGAGAGCTAGAGGGGATTATGTTGGAAGAGAGTTATTTAAAGATTTTCTCCAAGGGACCTCAGGTTCTCGAGGGGATCGATGTGACTTGGCCCGACTTCAGATTTCATCCCGAAATAAAGAGAATCGTTTTGAAAACTAAGACGCAGCTTGAAAGTGAGATTGTGAAGAGGGTCTCAGCAAGCGAGGCCATTGAAAATGAAATCAATATAAGGATGGCGGTAGTGATGCGCCCCGTTTTAGTGAGGGGCACTCGATACTTTATTCCTTCAATGAAGGTCGGTGTTTATAATAAGAGGGGAGAGGCTGGAAACCTCTTCTATGTTGATATGCTGGCCCAACGACTAACTTACCAAAACGAAGATCAACAAGATATTCGTATTAATTGAGAGTGGGGTCCATACTTCACAGAAGTATGGACCTCCTTTATAGAATCGCTACAGGTTTTCTCTCTTCATCAATGGCGACAAATGTGAATGTTCCTTTTACGGCCAAGACCTTATGTTCGCTGTACATTTCTTCGAGAAATAGGGAGACATCCACAACAATACTCGTATTTCCGACTTTTTCAATTTCACCTACGAGTTCCACGAAGTGCCCTCCTGGAATGGGCATTGTGAAGTCTATGCGATCGCTTGATACTGTTACAAATTTTTTACGGCCGAAGCGGGTTGCAGTGATGAATGCGACTTCGTCCATCCACTTAAGTGCAATGCCCCCGAAGAGAGTATCATAGTGATTTGTCGTGCCAGGGAAGACGGCCCTTACAATTGAGGTACGTGCCTCTTTTATTCTTAGTTCAACATCAGACATAAATATTCCTTTTCGTCGCATGGACGAATTTTCTAATGAGATTGAGTAATAGATTTTTTAGAAACTAGATTTTGAGCTTTTTCTTCATTTGGTTCCTCCGCGGGTAAGATGATTTTATCGGCTTACTAGGATCGGGCTTCATTGCTTACATCAATTATACCGTTGCGGGACAGCGCTGGATTTTCACCAGACTTCACTAGCATAGACAATCATATGGGTACTATAAATCTGTCATAGTTAAGTAGAATAATAAAGATGCATGGCACCTTTGTGTTTTATATTTACTTATATTTTTCTACAATGCACTGATAGGCCTTAGTGGCCTTTATCTTATCCAGGGT
>JBFHGF010000546.1:0-1991 GCA_041583335.1 Bacteriovoracaceae bacterium | reverse complement strand
TTCATCGAAGCGGATTATAACCCCTTTGGAAAAGTCATTCGAACTTCCTTTATGGCCTTTGCTGACTTTAACCGCGATGGACTGCGCGATGTGGTTTTGGTCACTTTAAATCAGAAAACAGAATTGAATAAAGATCCCCTGCGCCTCTACTTGGCCAAGAAAGTAGGAAAGCGCATTGAGTACCACCTCAAAGCAGATGCCTTGCCCGCGACTATTTATCCTGTGAGTTCCCTGGGAATTGCTGATTTCAATATGGATGGCCTCCTGGATATCTATGTGGGCAATTGGTATGACTTAGAAAAGGCAGGCAACAAAAGCGCTCCCGATCGCATTTTCTTTGGAGAGTCCAATAAAGAGCGAGGATTACACTTTGTCGATCATAGTGCCGATCTTGAAGGGGAGCATGAATTCGATAGCGACCTAAATGTTTATCCCCATGCCACTCCTACCTTTGGAACTTCAGTTTGTGACCTCGACCAAAATGGATACCCGGATATTTTAACGGCCTCTTCAAGTGGTTATGCAAACCGCTTATGGCTCAACCGCAAAGACAAGAATTCCTCTGCCCGTGTTTTTATGGAATATGGGAAAGAGTCTAAATTTTCCCATGATAATGAGGGAGCGTATTCTCCTTTAGGGGGAGGAAATAGTTTCTTTACCCTGTGCCAAGACTATAATAATGATGGGGCCATTGATGTGGCCGTGGGCGAGCTCTTTCATAGTTATGATACTGAGTCCCGTGATCGCTCCTCTATCCTTACAGCAACCAGCCGCCAGTTTCCGCCCCAGTTCTTACGAACGGAGTATCACATGGATGATGGCACCGGTTCTTGGAACCAAGGGGATCGCCGTGGCGTTTGGATTGATTACAACTTTGATGGTCTTACTGATTTAATCGTGGAAAATAGTGGTTTTCCTCCAAAGAGCCGTTTGGTCGCCTTTGATCAAGACGCCAGTCATGCGTTTGCCGATCTCGCGAAAGAGATTGGAATTGATATCGTCAATCCTTCTGGGGTGGTCAGTGCCGATTTTAACCGCGATGGGCGTCCCGACCTATTCGTGGGACAAGTTTCCATTCGCAACGCAGAAATTAAACCCAAACTCTATGTTTTTAAAAATGATTTTCCCTGGAAAGAAAAGCGAGTTTTAAAAATAATCCTCAAAGGAAAGAAGGCCAATGCCCACGGACTTGGTGCCACGGTTATTGTTCTGACCGATCAAAATTCCTATATGAAAACGGTTAGTCTCATTGATGGAGGTCTTCCTTCCCAAAATGGAGAAGGGCTCTTCTTTGGCCTTATGCCTAAAGAAAAAATTAAATCCATCGAAGTTCGTTGGCCCTATCTGAAAAAAGATAAATCAGGGCGCCTCTATCCCTTTCGCAAAACCTATAAAGTGAACAACCGCTTCAAATACTTCAATGAGCTTACCCTCAATGATTTCTAGCTTGCCATATAGGAAAGGGATGTAAAGAAAATGACCAGGACGGAGAAGGCCGCTACAAAGATCAGGGTGAGGAAGAGGTCAACTCCTCCTTCCTTTGACTTTACCTTATCTTTTTTGACTTCGTAGTAGTAACCAAAGGCGAAGGCAATTGCCGTGGTTCCAATCAATGAAACAAAGGAGAAAGAGACCCACCATTTACCATCGCGTACGGATGGGGGATTGTATTCGAGACCTTTCCAGAAATCGGATTCATTTTCATAAGATTCTTCGGACTCCTGTACGGCCTCTTCTTCACCTTCTTCTTTTACAGGATCGAGTTTTGATGAAAAGGTAGTGCCCTTGGCGGTTACGGCCTTTTGGAATTCTTCTTTGGTAATTTCGCCACGCTGATACTTTTCACTCATCTTAATATAGTGAGTATTGGGGAGCATATGCTTATAGGTAGGAGTTTTATCGCCAATGGGTTGAATTTGGATGTGGCCATCAAGAGTGATCTTTTCTCCTACTAAAAATTCACCTTCTCCAATTCCTTTTGTCCAAGTCAC
>JBFHGF010000545.1:0-1991 GCA_041583335.1 Bacteriovoracaceae bacterium | reverse complement strand
TGACTTTCTCATTGAAGGTGAAGAGTATAACCGTAAGGAAGTTGTTACGGCCTTTTTACGTAGTCTAAAAGAACTGCTCGAAGAGAATCATTCACTTGCTCTAATCGAAAAGATATCGCTGCTCGACGGCACTTTAAAAAAACTACAAGAGCTTCATCAAGAAGAAGATGTTCCGAACCTTCGTGATTTCTATCAAGATTTATCTCCCATTTTGATGCAGAAATATTGGGAAATGAATGAAAACGCCCCAAATAAAGAGGCATTCGACCAACTCTTTCTTCATTCTTTGCACATTGCTTTAGAGGAAGAAATTTATATTTGGCAAGAAAAAATTAATTAAAAGAAGCGAATCGCCCTCATAGTCGATGTTTTGGAAAAAAAATTTGTCATTTCATCTCAAATAAGTGAACATTTTCTTACGCAATAAATACTAACTAACGTTTAGGAGTTGGAATGAACAGAAAAGAGCTTATCGAAGCAATCCTTAAGGACAAAGAACTTAACCACCTTACAAAGAAAGATGCAGATCATTTCGTAGCTACACTTATTGATGTAGTTAAGAAAACTGTTAAAAAAGGTGATGATGTTTCTCTAATCGGTTTTGGTACTTTCTCTAAAGTACGTCGTGCTGCTCGTACAGGTGTTAACCCTGCGACTGGTGAAAAAATCAAAATTAAAGCAAAAAACCTTCCAAAATTTAAGCCAGGTAAGGCTTGGAAAGATATGCTTTAATTTTTACGCTTTTACTCAAGCATAAAAATATAGCGGGCCCCACTTTTTGTGGGGCTTCTTTTTTTTAGAATCCCAGGAAGTCATTCAAAGAGTAATATTTAATTAGAAACTACCATCTTATTGAAACCCGACCTGTTAACTCATGAAAAATAGATCCCATAGAGCTAGGCAAGAATTGCCTCGTGTCAGTGTTATGACTCTTTTTGGGAAACCGTGAGCTCTTATTGGGTAGAAAATTCCTTCCTCCTTTATTGAAGCTTGTATCCTGCTGTCGAACGTGTATAATTTTTGACAGAGGGTAGGTAAATCTATCCGAATGTCATTGATAAACCAGGATGGTAGAAATGGCCGAGGCCAACGAGCAAATGGAAGTGCAACCCCCAGCGAATGAAGTTTCATCTTCAAGTAAAAATCCATTACTCACAATTTTAGTACTTCTTAACACCCTTATGATGGGTGCCATTGGTTGGTTCCAGTTCCAAAGTCATGAAAAAATGAAGGCGACACCAGATATTAGAGATGTGGTAAAGGCCGAAATGAAGAAAGTTGGTGGCGAAGAAGGGGATACCTTAGAAGGAACAGGTCAGGCCCAAGTTGATGATGGAATCCTTTTTCCATTAGATGGTTTTACTGCCAATTTGGCCCAAGGCGATGGTGCAAGAAGGTTTGCACGTCTAAACCTTGTTCTTAAGTTTTCGAAAAGTTCTAATGAAGAGGAATTCAAGCGTAGAAAGGCCCAGATTAGAGATGCAATTATAACGATTTTAAACTCGAAGAGACCAGAGGACCTTTTAAATGTACAGGGAAAGGGTTTTCTCAAAGAGGAGATAAAGTCCTCAATCAATTCATTTTTGGTTGATGGAAGTGTTATAGACGTATTTTACGTCAGTTTTCAAATTAACTAAGTCCAAGATTCTTAATCTTGGCGGCCAGTGGGCAGGAAGCCCACGCAGTACTTTTCCCAGGAGGGGATCATTATGGGCCAGCAGGTACTTACTCAAGAAGAAGTTGATGCTCTATTAAATGCGGTAAATGATGGTGAGTCTGATGATATTCTAGGCGGTGGTGATGATTTTGCTGCGGCTGAAGAGGTCGATGATAATATACAGGCCTATGATCTCACCAACCAAGATAGGGTAATCCGTGGGCGAATGCCTATCCTCGAAATCATCTATGAGCGCTTCATTAGGTCATTCCGAGTTTCTTTATCGAACTCTCTTCGTAAAATTTCTACTATCTCGATGATTTCTACCGACCTT
>JBFHGF010000544.1:0-1995 GCA_041583335.1 Bacteriovoracaceae bacterium | reverse complement strand
TCACTTTTAGGCGGACAGTTCATTTTACCGCCCGCGAGAGGGCTTTACACTAAAATCTTTATTGGACACCTTCAATTGGATATAGTAAGATTAATAAGGGAGTTGCCTATTTTGAAAGACAAGAAGATCGAACAGAGTGCATTACATGCGATTGTTGACACCTACCCTTTAACTAAAGAGTTTAAATATGAATGGGATCGGCTTAATGCGTTGCAAGAGACATTGTCTCCCTTCTCTACCCTTGAATGGATAGAGAGTGGAATTGAGATCTATTTGGATGAAAATAGCATCCTTTATCCCATTCGTTTCGTTGATGAAGAGGGGAAAACTCGTGCTATTACCCTTTTGCAGATGATAATTTCTAGAGATTCTAAATCGAGTCGAATCTTTCCCCTGAGAGTATTAAGAACGATAGATTTTAATTCTCAGCGAACAGTACCGATTTTAGCCGAAGATCTCTCTTATTTGGGGATGGCACTACAGGCCTTATTGAAGGCAAAAACAATCCGATTTGATCGTCTCGACCTTTATAAAGTTGAGTCGTTATCAGAGAATCCTCTTGAAGGACTTTCTCTTGATCAAAAATATTATTCGGGAGCAAAAAGTTCCATATATAACATTCAACCTCGATTTATCTTTTCAGGTGATTGGGATTCTTATCTAATGGCAAGAACTCAAGGACACCGTAAAAAGATTCGTCGTTATACACGAAAGCTGAAAGAGGCCTTTCTTGATTACCAGTTTATCAGGCTCAGAAGTGTTGACGATTTTACAACCTATGGCATTCAACGATGTTTAGATGAGATGGAAGGGCTCTTCATGGAAAGTTGGCAAGCCGAAGAGCTCAAAAAAAGTGGTGGAGACTTGCATTTGAAATACAGTCAGTTCTATAAAAAGATCTTTTTAACCTTCTACCAGTCGGGAGTAATTGATTTAGCTCTCATTAAAGCAGATGGCAATTTATTAGCCTTTGATATGAGTTTGAATATTGAAGGGCATATTTATATGGTATATGGAGCCTATTCGAGAGAGTATCAAGATTGGTCTCCAGGTACTGCCAACTTTGTTGAGATCTTAAAAAGTGGGTTTGAAGCTCATGATAAAGTGTTGGAATTTGGAGGTGGTTTTCTTAATTACAAACGGATATGGGCAAACGATGAGAAAAATGCCTACCAGATATCATTTGCATCAAAAACACTTCGAGGAAGGATCTCTGCTATGATCTGGAAACGAAAACAATCAACTTGAAATAATCATTCTTTCATAAAAAAAACCTCCGATTGGAGGTTTTTTTTGGTTAAGAGCAAACTCTTAGTTTGATGTAAGTGAAATTGTAAGTGTTGCTTCATAATCACCAGCAGGGGCAAGGGCTGAAGCGCCTGGAGTAGATTCAGTTATCTGAAGAAGTTTGCTTGAAAGTGTACCAATTTTGCTATCAGCTGCACCTGGGATGGCTGCATAGTTTGTTACAACTTTTATTGGAATAATATCTGAACCGCTTACTAAGTCTGTAGTACTTATATAAAGACTAATAGCGTTCTTTGTATTGTTGATACCAGCTACATAACCTACATCTACATTACCAGAAAGGTCGAGAATTTCAATTTCAGTCTCAAT
This sequence comes from Bacteriovoracaceae bacterium, assembly GCA_041583335.1. Classification (GTDB taxonomy): domain Bacteria; phylum Bdellovibrionota; class Bacteriovoracia; order Bacteriovoracales; family Bacteriovoracaceae. The sequence continues at coordinate 378 of JBFHGF010000544.1, read as the reverse complement.
GGTGTCTTGGACAGCAGATTCAAATAATGCTTTTGATTTGAAGTTGTTATAATCAACAGGTGAAGATGTTACACCGAATACTGTATAGGCAGCTACAGGAGCTGTGATTACGATTTTTTTATCGCCAGTTTCAGAAGTAACTGCTGCGAAGAGACTTGAGGTTACAAGTAGTATTGCTACGAGAATTAAAATTGTTTTTTTCATGTTGATTTCCTTTGTGAAGTTTTAGAACTTCTAAAAATTATTTAATAGTTAAATGCTTATTCATTAAGCATGTTGATATAGTATGTCATAAGTTAACTTGTGTCAATAGAAATAGAAAAAAATTTAAATAAATTTCAAAATAAAAGTAATTTTATATTTAAATGTATACAAAGT
>JBFHGF010000543.1:0-1998 GCA_041583335.1 Bacteriovoracaceae bacterium | reverse complement strand
TGCAGGAGCACTCCTCTCCTCTCTCTCTAATGGAGGAGGAAGAATTGGTGCCGGAAAATCTAAGGCCAATACCTTTGTCTGGAATGATGCTGCTTCAAGTGGCGGTAGTAAGGTGCAAACCTTTATGGATAAGAAGTACAAGTATAAGAATTCCGATATCGTTAACCGCAAAGATGTGAGCTTATGGAATGTGATTTCTAAGCGCTATCAAACCAGTGGTATTAAAAGACTCTTTGAAGATGATAACGATTAATGCCTCGATTCCTAGACGGCCTCTCTCCTTTAAGGCACAATTTTAAAGGTGAGGAAAATCTATGCCTATATCATCTGACATTCTTTTTGGACTTCGAGAAGATCACCTTATCGCTATCGCCCATCATGAGGGTCATAAATTTCTGAAGGCCCTATGTGCCCCATGGGCCAAATTACGAGAGGCGGCCCTTAAAGAAGGAATTGAGCTGATGGCCATAAGTAGCTTTAGAAGCTATCACGCTCAAGAAACCATTTGGAACCTCAAGGCCACTGGACAGAGGACTTTACTAGACGATCAAGAACGGCCCATTGCCTTTGATAGCTTCAATCTTGAGAGTGATGAAGGACAACTTTCTCTCGTGCAAACCATCTTACGTTGGAGTGCTCTGCCCGGACTTAGCCGCCATCATTGGGGTACTGAACTTGATGTCATCGATGCCAAAGCGTTAAAAGAAAATCCTAATTATAAAGTAAAACTCACTCCCTCAGAGTATCAAAGAGGTGGTATTTTTGAATCCTTGGGAGATTTCCTCAATGAACACATTCCTGGTAGTGAATTCTTTCGCCCCTATGACCTCGACCTAGGTGGTGTGGCCCCTGAGCCTTGGCACTTGAGTCACCGTGAACAAGCGCAGCTCTTTTTTGAAGAACTCACAAAGGAGCGCTACCAAGAATTCCTTGCCACCAAGGGACAAGGCATGGCGCTAAATACTGTTGTCACAAAGCATCTCGACGCCCTCTTTGAGCGCTTTGTTTTCAATATCTGCGACTAATTTATTCTAAACCTTCGTCATACCCAATAGCATAGAGCCATTTATCTGTAGGTTTGATTAGCTGTCTGGCCTTCATATCCATAAGTCCAACTTTCATCGTCACCGTAGAGGCCACTGTTCCATCTTCTTTAATCATGGACTGCTCAAGGGACATAATCAAAGGATGAGACATTTTAAGGGACTTACTTTTTATGGTTATCTTCTCTCTATTGATGAGCTCTCTTTTAAACTTAAGTTGCGCATCAAGCAGAACGGGTCCAATTCTATGTTCCATAATCTCTTTGAGACCAAAGCCACGCTTGGTAATGAAGTCCCAACGCGCTTCTTCATAGAGGCTCAAATAGGTCGCATTATTCACATGGCCAAAGGTATCCAAATGGGCCTCTTTAATCTCTAAAGTATATTCAAATTCCATCATCACAAACTTCCTAAACTCACTGTAAAAACAGCATTATGCCTAATATTTTTGCCATTCTAAAACGCCCCATTTTATCCGTCTAGTAGAAGCACTTAGACATGATATCAGTTAGTTATGAACAGTATTGAGATTATCACCCTTTTAAACTCAAGTATTTCGCCACAATAGACGATAATAAAGTAAGGAACTCTATTTAGCGTGACCATTGTTGGGAGTGAATACACATGAAGACCACGACAGGAAAAATCAATTCAAAAGACCCGATTCAAAGATCTCCCTACAGATCCGCGCTCACCTTTCTTACTCTTACTATGCTTCTCATTTCGGCCAACTCCATTCAGGCAAAAGATGATGATAAATCGGGAAAGAAAGTTCAAAACAGAACCGATAAAATTACTCAATGTGAGAAGTGGTATGTTCTCGTTACAAACGATACTTCAAGTAAACCTTGGCATAACCTCCTCTCAAAAAATGGTACCTACCTTGAGACTCTTTATGCACAGTCAGCAGGAGTGGACCCTATCTTTACCATCGCTCAAAAAGAAGGTGGCGACC
>JBFHGF010000542.1:0-1999 GCA_041583335.1 Bacteriovoracaceae bacterium | reverse complement strand
GTGCCAAATGTACTTGCCAATTGAAATTAAAACTTAATAACGGTCGGCATCCATAAGCATCTAAAATAACTCATGTTCTTAGAATAACACTAAGCCAAAAAATGATCGCGTGAGGGGTAATATTGTCCTCATAGTGGACTGTTACGGTTGGGGAAATGGTTAAGAAATTAGGCCCTTCTCAACTTTAATCTGTTCAATCTTATCAACTATCTCTTTCATCAAAACCTTTGAGGCACCTGTATTCATTTTCTTCGCAATTTCAGGGATATAGATAGGTTTGTACTCAGAAAGGTATTCTTTTTTAACCGATTCAATAAGCTCTAAAGACTCTTTTATTCTATCGGCCTTGAGCTCTTTTGATCTTCGCGCTTCTTTTAAAGCTTCAAGCGCTTCTCGTGCCTTTTCCATACTTCGATACTCAATTATATCGGCACCAGCATTAATGGCCATTACAGCTGCTTCTCCTAAACCATAATGATCAGTGATGGCCTGCATCTCCATATCATCCGTGAGAATAAGTTTCTTATGCTTAAACTCATCCCTTAAAATTTTATAAGCTGCAGGACTAAGTGAAGTTGGTAGTTGCGGATCAATGGCATCAACAATTAGGTGGGCCATCATCACCGATTCAACTCGAGATTTAATTGCTTTGATAAATGGCTTAAACTCTAATTCCTCAAGCTCCTCCCTCGTTCTCTTAACAATAGGAAGATCATAGTGAGAATCTTTCTTAGTACAGCCATGTCCAGGAAAATGTTTAGCACACGAGAGAACTCCATTGGTTTGGAGTCCCCTAATAATGGAAGATACAAATTTTGAAACAGTCTCTTCATCATTTCCAAAGGCACGATCACCAATGACTTTATTCTTTTCATTGCTCCAAACATCACACACCGGGGCCAGGTTAAAGTTAACCCCACAGGCATTTAGCTCATCGGCCATAATCTTAGCAATGTGGAAACAAATCTTGGGACTATCCGTTAAACCAACATCATACATTGGTGGAAATTGAGTAAACCCAGATTTAAATCTAAAGACTCTCCCCCCTTCATTATCGACCGCGATAAATAGAGGGTATTCTTTACGTGTCTGTTGAATATTATTTACGAGCTCCGCCAGTTGGGCTGGATTTTCATAATTATGAGAAAAAAGAAGAACTCCACCAATATTTTCATTTTCAAGAAAGGATCTCTCTTCATCGGTAAGATGAGTTCCAGAAATTCCTGTCATAATCAATTGGCCAATTTCATTCATGTATAACTCGTCTTTAAATAACTAGATTACAACTCTTCACGATTATTCAAATAAAGAGAGACCCTGTGAGGGCCAGAACATTTTAACATATTCTTTATCTTCATTATAAAGGTAAAAAATTGCATTGCCTGACACAGAGATTGAAAAACGATGCTCACCTTCATTCGTTTTTCCATCATATTCCATTTCTGCTGCTGCAAATGGGCCAGCGCTAATATTTAAGTACTGTTCTTGAAAGTAGGGATATCCGTCCCAAATAACATGAAAATCCATCTTTCCAGCACTGAGTTTAATCGCTTTTTCAATAAATCCTGTATAACGAACACATTCGAATAGTTGAGTAAAATAGCAAAAGACTCCATTTCCACCAGGAAATACAAAGGACTTCTCCCCTTGCCACTGCTTTTCAGGGCTATCCATCTTTACGATCAATGCCTTATTTTTTTTATCAATACTCGTCTCTACTTGATAGAGTCTCTTATCAAACCAAACCTTGTATTGAGACTTATCTGGCCTTAAAACTCGAACTTTACTGCCTAAAACACCTGGAGTTGAAAAAACAATAGATTGTTCCAATACTTTTTTTCCACCGCCTTCTGCGGAGTAAACTCTATACTTGGTAACATAGTTTCGCTTATTTTTGGCCAATCCCGATTCACGAACAACATCAAACTTCCCAGACTTATCTTGCAGAGTCATCTTTACTTCATAGTGTGCAGGTCCACTGGCCACAGGAGATCGGTGG
>JBFHGF010000541.1:0-2009 GCA_041583335.1 Bacteriovoracaceae bacterium | reverse complement strand
TCAAATTCAAGATGCCGATGCTCAAGGAGTAACCCTCACCCCTTACGGACTCTATCAAAAACAAATTGATACCTGTGAAGCGAGAATCAATCAAGACAATACTTTCTCGACACAATCTGGCCAACGTGCCACAGAGAACTCTACCTATGCTGATAAAATTGCCAAAGCAGAAAAGGCAATCAAAAAGGCGCTTAAACTAGAATCAAAGTTTCAAGATGACCTGGCCTCCTCCCTTTACAATCGTATCGTAAATTGTGAAGGTATCGCCCCTAAGACTGACCGCTGTGAATATGGCTCCGATGGTGGAATGGCCGACCTAACTGTAGAGTCTCCTAACTTCTGTGTGAAGAATGCCAACTCTTGTGCTGCTCAAATTAATAAATGTTATAAAGAAGCTGACACCATCATCAAGAAGAAACAAGTCCAGATGCAGGCCCATGCCGCCAATTACAACTCTCTTGTAAGTGGAGTCATTGCCCAACAGCAAATGGCCTTGAATCAAATTAAGGCCCAAGTGATTGCCGACTCAGAATATATCAAACAATACTTCCCTGGAGCTTCTTATGAGTTTCCGGCCGATCTCTTAGTCGAGCTTCCCGAAGAAAAAATGGTCGGATCTCTTGGTGTTGCCCTAAGAGGTGGAGAAGACCTCAACTTTGATCAACTGGAGGCCAAACTCGGATCAATGATAGAGATGCTCAAAGGTCAGGGTTCAAAAGTTGAAGATGTTCTTTCCCAGTATATTGCCGACCAAGAGTCGAGTATCCAAAAAGAATTCTCAAAGTGGACCCAGTTAAAAGACACTTGTAATAGCGCTATCGCCTCTTATAACGATGCCGCGAACCAGGCCAACCAACAAATGGCCGAGGATTACAATAATGCTCTAAGCTTCTGTCAGAAGTACACCGCCCTAGCGACCAACCCGGCCGCAGGTTGTGGATCGGCCGATGACCTCTACGAAGAGGCCATGAATATCAGTTCGCAGTACATGGCCAATGCCGGTGCCGTTAAGGCCCAGGCCGTTCAGTATCGCAATATGTGTAATGAGGCCAATAACGAAGGTAAGGATAAAGACGACTCATCTGAAGATGATGAAGACACTCAAATCTCTATGTATGACGAGCTTGAGATGGCGTGTAATGACTCTGGAGCAGATGATGAAAATGATCGCAGTGAATCCAATAAAGAACTTCTTAATTACCTAGAAGATCAAGTAACCTCTTCTCTACCAAAAGGTGAAATGGATAGTGACGATGTCGATGCCGTAAGTGAATTCTTTAGTGATCCCTCCAAATATCCCGATGATATTAAGTTCACTTCCGACTTCAAGAAAACGACTTATTATAAGAGAACCTTGCTTCCTATTATGCGTGGGCTAGCAGGACTTACTGATGAGATTCCTACTCCGACAGCAAATGAAGGGGTTACTTTCGATAGTGATACAACAGAGAAACTAGCAAAGTGGAATGAACTCCCCTTTTGCAAGCAGTATGAACTGTCCCTATCAACTCAAGCCTATAATGGATGTAAGAAGTCTGCAGACAACCAAAGCTCTAGTGAGCTAGAAGCATGTATTAAAAAAGAAGCGAGAAAACCTGCCTCTTCTGACAACGAAACCATTAAAGGTGTAGCGAGAGCAGTGGCCGCGACGAATAAGTCGGTTACCACCAGTGATTCGGGAAGAATTGGAGAGCAGATGAATAGTGTGCCCTGTATGGCGCAACAAGGTTATAACGGCGCCAGTGGTGGCAATATCTTTAGTGGTTTAAATCAAGCGGCCCAATCGATTTTGGGTGGAATGAATGTCCTAGGCCAATAGTCTAGGAAAGAATATTCTAAGGTTACAAAGGAATAAAACCTTATGAGGATGGAATCGAAATTCAATCGGATGATCATCAAGTCCCTGCAATGGGGTCTGATGCTTCCCTTACTCTTTTCTTGTATCCTTTCGCAAAGTGGAATGAACTCCCCTTTTGTAAGCAGTATGAACTGTCCCTATCGACTCAAGC
>JBFHGF010000540.1:0-2010 GCA_041583335.1 Bacteriovoracaceae bacterium | reverse complement strand
TTGACCGCAGAGCAGGCCTGGTGTCTTCAGAACCAAAGCCCTGCTGTCGACCTCTCTGTACTGAACCCAATTGCTTCAGAAGTATGGAATCCTGAGCTGGGCCGAGGTGATGCAGGCCTTCGTGATGAACTTAATATCGATAGTAGTTCAACGCTTACCTTTAAAGGAACGATTTCATCTAATCAAGGCCTCGTAAGATTCAATGGTCAAATGGATGAAGACTCAACTGGAGACGGTGTATACACCGTAATGATGAGTAAAACGCTACATACGGCCTTATTGAGAAAGAATATTTTACGTAAGCTTGGTTTCATTGTTCCTGCGATGAAATACCTTCCTGAGATTAAAGTACAATTTGCAGATAAAGAAGAGAGAGACTTTTTTTTAACAAAGTCGATTCCCGAGGGAACCTATGGAGCTCCCTCTCGTTGGTTGGGCTTTAGTCATAACGATCTTAAAGATGATCAACTCGAAATTACTCTCTATGATGTTGCTATTTTAAAACCCAAGCAAAGTGATCATTACAATGTAGCGATGGGGGTTCCTTCAAAGGTTCTCACATCGAGAACCTTACGTTCTCTTATTATTCCTTATGCATTGATGAATTTAGGAGAGTCGGTAAATAAGTTTCCCTGGAAAGTAGGAAGTATCGACAATGAGTACCTCACTCTTCCTCACTTTTTCCCTACGGCAAGATTTAACGCCGCTATGGATGACGCTCTATGGATGGCGAGAAAATTAGAGAAGTTAACAGAAACAGACTTCAAAGAGATTGTCGCTCAGGCATTCTTTCCCGCACCAGTTGAAAAAATAATTATAGAAAAGATTAAGTCCAGAAGAAATTCTCTTCTTGAGTTGCTAAAGGTTGATAGAAAAGACTTTTTGGTCGATCTTGAGCCTACTTTTGGTGAAGAGATTGAAGACGGTCAACTGGTCAAAGAAGATTGGAATGGTTATGCCACTCGCTTTTCGCATGGTGACCCTGAATCTCCCTTTAAGGATTTCGAATATTTTGCGTTTAGTAAAATTCAAAACTCAGTACTGTCTAATTTGATCTCTCTTGTGAATGAGAAGCTCTCTGTCTTTGATCCCACTGAAGAAAGACTTGAGTTCGTAAAAAACCAATTTCAAGAAGGTCTAGATCACTTCGTTGAAACAGGGGAGTTTAAAGACTTTGGCGTTGGAACGTGGTTTTCACCAACATTAGATGGAAAGCTCATTATGAGTAGAGATATTGTTGTTGGGAATTATCTCGGAACGGATAATCTCGTTCAATTGGCCGACACTGTTGGAGTAGGGGTTTCACTAGGTGGAGTTCTTGGGATTGAAAATGCTCTTGAGTTTTCTTCTCTAGCGATTAATGGAGAAGTAAGTGTGGTGAGAACATATACCCACTTAAAACCAGTAAAAACGCTAAAAGCATCTTTTAAAGAACCTTATCGCAATGTGATTGTTCCCCTCATTAAAAGAAATTTGGCGAAGAAGTTTGACGAAATAGCGGCCATAAAAGATCAGGACGTTGGTGAGTTAGGTGAAGATGAAGTGGACCCTCGCTTGGAACAAATTGAAGGACTTCTCGAAGAAATTAATAAAGGCCTTGGGGTTGGTGAAACTCTATTGATCACAGATCGTATTACTCCTCAACTTCTGGGAACAGGTGGAGCGAATGTGATGGGAACTCGAGTGAGTCTATCCGCAGGAGTAACTGGGGTATATGTAAAAAGACTCCAGATTTACCGTAAAGATGCAAGTACTATTCAAATCTATCAAGATAAGGGACTTGGACGCACATTTTTAATGTCTGTTTCTCTAAGTAAGTATATTCCTATATTGAGATTGTCACAGTCTCAAACCAAGGGGAAGTATACCGTTAAAGTAACCGACGTTGATATCAATACAGAACTTTCAGAGAACCCCTATCTCTTTACAAATGCTCTTGGACTTCATCAGTTATTAGATGATGGATCTTCAGAGATGCTAGAAGTAAATACAAAACCATACTTAATTGAG
>JBFHGF010000539.1:0-2016 GCA_041583335.1 Bacteriovoracaceae bacterium | reverse complement strand
GTTTTGGGCCCATGAATAATCAAAGGATATCGACTCATTCCTTAATTGAGCATCATTAATAATGAACTGCAGCTTTTTCATACATTTAGCATGTCCATCAGATTCGACCAGAGATAGTGCGGGAAAACGCATGTGATAGTGCTTGCACTGATCAAAGGTCACAGACTTGTATCCAAAAAGCGGAATTAAATCCTCCCCTTTTTGGCATACCATGAGGTGAGTTCCAAAGAAGTCGGCCTTATCGACGGAAAGGACATTATCACCATATACCCCGCCATAACCGTCAATCTTAACTTGCATAAGCTCGCAATAGAGCTTGCGAACACTCTCATCTTCCCAATAGAACTTCATTTCATCAATAACGACGACCTGTAATTTATCCACATTCATATGATCTCCCTTCAAGGAGATATCGGAATATTCCAAACGGAATTTAGGGTTATTTTAGGAAAAAGAAATTTTATATTCGTAGTAAGAAGAACCCTCACGCATACACTTCGTTTTGACTGCGTAAGAATTTTTATAATTCAAATATTGGGGGAAAGTGCCGAAGACACCAAGCTTTGTCAGACAAATTTCATCACTTACCATCTCACTATGGCCCAAATGCTCGAGAACATGCTCTGTTGGCCGAGATCCTACAGAAATCTCGCCCTTTCCTCTACCGGTGATAAAGTAGTCAAAATTCTGATCAAACTTTCGACTTTGAGATTCACAAATATCGGCCATTAGGTCTTCAATATTTCGATGCTGCCTAAAGCTTTGGCCAAGTTTGGATTCTCGATTTGTTTGATAAGACATTCTCCCCATGGCCAGGAAATCATTATCTGTTAAGCCGAAACGGGAAAGAGTCTTACACAAGTCTTTGAGCAACTTTATATTTGTCTCATGCTCTGGATTTTCAAAGAAGCGAATATCCATTTGCAAAGAACGTAGAATACCATTTTTAAACTCATTTCCATATTTGAGTTTTATATAGGTCAAACAATTGATGAGAGTTCTGGCCTTACTGTACTTAGCAAAATCGTAACGCTCAGGTAGGGCTTCACTTGGGCCAAGGTAAAAGTTTTGTACCTGTTCTTTATTAAAGTTTCCCTCGAAGAAATTATCTAAGCTCATTCCTACTTTATCGAGGAACTTATCCATTCGCTGCAGATCGATGAGGCCATTGGTTTTTTTAAGGATTGTAAATTCATTAGAGGAAAGATCGAACATCTCTCCAACTTGAAAATCATTAATGGCAAGAATATCTTGGATTCTTTGAATATTAGTCCAAAAGATATTGTGATAATCCATACTATAATCCGATAACGTAACTAAAGTCGTTAATTTCCTTAAGCTTTAATCCTTTCATGTGGAACAAGTCAGTCAAGGCCTGCTTTACACACTTTATTTTAAACATAATATATGACTTCAACGCCAATTGCTCATCGAGAGAGAACCTCAAGTTGGACACAAGGTTAATATTTACCTTACTGCCCTGAACCTGAATATTGAGATAAGGATCATTCTCGTTGAGGTATTGGATCAAGTTCTTATATGAATATCCCAATTCTTCCACAATATGATACTTACTTTCAATAAAATACTTTATTGAATGATCCATCAAAAGCTTTGAGTCTTTACAAGTTGTCGTAGTATCTAGAATTTCTTTCAGGATTTCAAATGGAACCAAATACTCGGGAATGAGTAAGACTTCTTTATCGATACCCTTTTCAGCGAGCAGTGCATAAAAGCCTTCAAGTAGCTCGTATTCTCCCATGGACTGAATAAAAGGAGAGATTTCTTTTACTTTTATCAGGCGATCCCTGCTCAACCCTCCCATTTTGAACTCATCTCCTTTGAATTCAACTTCATCTTTAAAGAAGAGGAGTCCCGTTTTATAAGTTATATCAGCGTATAGGTTGAACTCTTTACAAAAGGAGTACCATAGAATGACATCAGGACCCAGCAACCCCTTCTCAAGCTTCGAAACTGTACCTTGGGTAATCCCAAGCCTCTTTGCAAACTCACTTT
>JBFHGF010000538.1:0-2018 GCA_041583335.1 Bacteriovoracaceae bacterium | reverse complement strand
GATGCCATCTCTCTTATGGTCTACACTAAAGGTCATATCACTGGGATGAGTTTCTATCTTCAACTCTTTGAAGAATTCGATTAGGTTTGGGTAAGTGCGGTCATTGTGCACGAGAAATCCTGTGTCCACAGGGATGGTGTGACCATCTATTTGCGTGTCGATTGTATTAGTGTGCCCACCAAAGTAAGATTGGGCTTCATAGAGCGTGACATCGTAATTGAGCTGATTCAAGTAGTAAGCTGCTGAAGTCCCCGCTATACCTGAACCTATTATGGCAATTTTTTTCATATCCTCTACTCCATTGCTAACAAGGTCTTATCAAGTTCCTCAAATGTTTTCATGAGTTGAACGTCCATGATATTTTCAAAAGGGGGGAAGTCCTTATTCAGCCCTCCTCCGAGAATGACTTTCACCTTATGTTTGAGAAAGTGATCTACCTTGGTCAGGTAAGGAATTATTTGCTTATCGTAATTCCACTGATCCGAAGTTACCGTTCCTAGAATAATGGTGTCACACTTAAGAGCATTAACCGCTTCGGCCAAGCACTCGGCGGGATGGGCCGCACCAAGGTAGCTAGTATTTAATCGGTTGGAGCGACAAATGATATCGGCCATGAGAATGGGAAGTTCGTGGATATTTCCCTCTGGCGTGGCCAGAGCGAAGTTGCCAAAGTCGTGACCAACGTTAGGTAAGTGAATTTGCCCCAATTGGTGTCTAACAATGGTTGAAATAATATGTTCTTGAGTGATGGAATACTTTCCTTTCGCTACAAGAAGTCCAATTTCATTCATCACAGGAAGAATGATTTTAAAGATGAAGTCCTTGGCCCCAATACTAGTTCTTAAGTGTTGCATCTCTGAGGCAACGGCATTGATATCGTAGCTGGCCAAGTGACCTAACAATTTTTTGATACCAATGGTGCTGCTGGTGTTGGTCGCTGCATCTGTATTTTCCGGTAATGTAACTTTGATTTGTTGCTTGAGCTCTTCAAGAGAGAGCTTGGCCAGGTTTGAAATGGTTTGGCCTTTTTCTATTAAAGTGACGATGAGCTTTGCTCTATTGAGATCTTCTTCCGAATAGAGCCTTTGGCCACCTTCCGATCTTTGAGGAGAAAATGCTTTATATCTCTTCTCCCACGTTCGGATGGTTTGCGGTAATACGCCACAGGCAGTTGATATGGTTTTGATGGAAAGTGTATGTTGGTTTTGATTCATTTCTTATCCTGAGTAACTTTTGCATAGTGTAAAAGTTATTCAAAACGTAGTCAATCAAAATAGGTAAGACGAAGCCTAGTACCCGGTGAAAAGGGGACATTTTTGCTTTAATTTCAAAGGTTTAGCTAGTTAGTTGAGGAAGTATTCTGCTACCCCATAGAGTCCATTTTGCTCAAATGGGAAGATAATTGAGTCATTGGTCGAATTATAATCAAATTCAACACCCTTACAAGAGAAGCCGGACATGGTCCAGTCGAGAAGGCCTAGGTCAGTGTCGGTAGTAACATTGTGAGCATAGAGTCTACCCCCATTGCAGTAGTAGACGTAATCCACACCAGATCTTCTCGCATAGGTGAAACCGTCGTTGATGTCTCTTGCGGTTTGAGCAATTTGTTCAGCTGTGCCATTACTGTTGAAAGCAAGGATTCGCCTCTGGGTTCCACGAAGCATTTTTGCGGTAATATAGCGATTGGCATTGCTATCATAGAAGAAGGCACGGTAGTTATCCCAGTATTCAAAGAAGCAAGTTGATCCCGCTACTGGTGCAGTTCTCAACTCGGTACAACTTTCGTTAAGGTTTTCGTATCCAATTTTTCCGAGCAGGTGAGACTGACGGAAACTATCAGCTGAGTCGTACTTCTTGAGCATATAATCTTCATTTCTCTGATTGGTGTCGTTGTAGCGCATACGAGCACCAAAGAGCTGGCCATTGGCAAAACCAATTGGAAGTAATCTGTTTTGGTTGCCATCCACATCGATATCGGCACCAACTTTTCCATCTGCTGTTGGGTCATAGTAGGCGGT
>JBFHGF010000537.1:0-2078 GCA_041583335.1 Bacteriovoracaceae bacterium | reverse complement strand
TCGAACTTAATCGGATTAGTATCTGTACTCGCCCCTTTGGTAACCTCAGGATTCTTGTCCTCTATTGTTCCCACACAGGAAAACACTCCGGCCAAAAGTCCTAGCAACAGAACTTGACTGAAAAGTTTTTTATAGAATATTTGGGAACTTACTGGTCTCAAAAAAAAATTCCTCCACTTGTTTAGCGTTCGGTACCTCTTCGACTCTAAACCCAAATCTCATTAATTTTTCTTGTTAAGTGAACATATTTGCCTCTTACTTGTAATTTCAGGCAGTTCGCTAAATTATGCTAAAATTAAACTCTAATTATAGAACATAGTTAATATACGTAATTGCACATATTTCGAGGTAGGATCCCATGAATATTATTTCCATCGTCGGTCTCTTAATTTCTACCGGTGTTTTGGTCGCCGGACTAAAGATGGCCAGTTCTGATTTAAAGCTCTTTTTTGATGGACCCTCCCTTTTCATTGTGATCGGAGGAACCTTTGCCGCAACCTCTGTGGCCTTTCAGTTGACCAAAATTGGTGGACTCTTCAAGATTTTCTTCTCTCAATTCCTCAAAGGAAAGAGCAAGAAGTCCAGTGATCTGATCAAAAATATAATGAGCATTTGTGAAGCGGCCAGAAATGGAGAGGCGCTAGATTCACTTGTCGGAAAGGCAGATGATTTCTTTTTGAAAGAATCGATTCAGCTCTATGCCGATGGAATTCTTGAAAAAGAAAAAGTGATCGAAATCCTCACCCATCGCGCTGATCAAATGGGGGCGCTTCGCTTTGAAGATACCAGAAAAATTAAATCACTTGGAAAATTCCCACCGGCCTTCGGAATGATGGGAACAACGATTGGAATGATCGTGCTTCTGGCCAACCTAGGTGGAGAAGATGCCATGAAAATGATTGGTCCGGCCATGGGCGTTTGCTTGATCACTACTCTCTATGGAGTTATCATTGCCAACCTCTTTGTGATTCCCATTGGAGAAAACCTTGAAGTGCTCTCTCGTGAATCACAAATTCGCAATCAAATTATTATTGAAGGCATTAAACATATTATGGAAAAATCCAACCCTATCCTTGTTGCAGAGGACCTCAATAGCTTTCTTCTGCCCAAAGATAGACTCGATTGGAAAAACGCATAATCTCGAGAAGGAATTCCTATGGCACAAGAACCTGATATTGATGAAGGTGGCGGAGACGAGTGGCTAATCAGTTATGCTGATATGATGACCCTGATTGCCTGTTTCTTCATTCTCATGATGGCCTTTGCCAATTATGATCCAGCAGGCTTTAATCAAAAGGCCGTTGAACTCTCTAAGAGTTTCAATAAAGACAAGTACAAAAGTTCGGAACTGAAAATGAAGGAGCTTATGGAGGAGATTTCAAAGCACCCTGAGATTACCAAGAAGTCAAAAATTTCGGTGCGCGATGGAAAAATTGTCGTCACCTTTTCAGGAAGTATTCTCTTTGGTGAGGGCGAACACAATCTCGTCCCGGAATCTCTAAGTTCTCTTGATGTTTTAATCGATATAATCAAAACAAAACGTAAGAATTATCGTGTGATTATTGAAGGCCACTCCGACGCCTTCGAAGCGGCCAAAAGCAAAGTGGCCGATAGTGCCTGGGAACTTGCGGCCATCCGCTCAGCGAAAGTTCTCTCTCGCTTTGAATACTATGGCTTTGAATCCAATCGTTTAGCGGCAACCACAAAGGGGGACTCTGAACCTCTCGTAGAGGAAGTCGATGACAAAGGAAATCTAGTCAACAAGAACTTAGAAGAGAATCGTCGCGTGGTGATTAAGGTTCTTGAACCCATTGATGATAAGAAGAAGGTTAAGTTTGGATTCGGGGTTTACTTCAATGACTAACCCTTTTAAAAAGATCCTCTACTTTACGCTATACTTCGCCCTCTTCACCGGAGGAGGATTATGGGGTTACTACAGTTTGAAAGATAGTCCCTTTAAACGTGAATTAATTAAATTCAATCTCGCTCACATCAATCAAAACTGCCCCCACTCTCCGACAAAAGTCCTCTATCAAGAATGCCTGCGTCCAAATATCGCAGGCTTTAGTCATAAGGCC
>JBFHGF010000536.1:0-2082 GCA_041583335.1 Bacteriovoracaceae bacterium | reverse complement strand
CCTCTTTTTCTATTTTAGTGGATATTCAATTATTTTCAAAGTTGATACTCTACTTCTTTGTCAAATTTCCGATAGGTTAATGTATGAGACGTGTAGATATTAGTAACTTTAAAGACAAGAAGATCGCTCTTGTCCTAAGTGGCGGAGTAGTTAAGGCTTCGGCCTGGCATATTGGTGTTGGCCTGGCCCTCGATGAGCTAGGTTTCTCTCTTAAATCCAACCATTCCCCAGAGAGCTCCCTTGAGATCTCTACTTATGTTGGTAGTTCGGCCGGCGCACTTATTAGCCTTTACTATGCTTCTGGTTATAGTCCTCGTGATATAATTGATGCTCATCTGTATAAAGATTCTAAAATACTTGCTCCTGTTACCTATAAGGATATGCTTTCTCTCAAATCTGACACTCCACGACCACCTCGTGGACAGTTCTATGATCCATTTGAAGAGTTTCCTTTCTTTATAAAAGGTATTTTAAATCCATTGTTATCCTTCAATGGTCTCTTTAGCACAACTGGTTTAAAGAAGTATCTTGAGCGTGAAGTTCTTATTTCTAATAATTTTGAAGATTATAAATCAGATGTTTTTGTAATCGCTACCCAGCTTGACCATTCACGTAAGGTTGTATTTTCTAAATATAAATACCCGCGCCCTTACCATGATAAAACAGTTTCTTATTATACAAATACACCTATATCAGAAGGTGTCGCTGCATCTATGAGTGTTCCACCCTTCTATTCCCCCTCCCCAGTCAAGAACCCTGTTACTGGTAAAACCGATTACTATATTGATGGCGAAATTAGAGAAACCCTCTCTACCCATGTTGCCGTAGATAACCAATGTGAGGTTATTATTAGTAGTTGGACACATACGCCTTATCATTTTCACAAAGAAATTGGCTCTCTCGTAAACTACGGTCTGCCGGCAATTGCGACACAGGCGATTTATTTAATGATTCAAAAGAAAATTGTTTCCTCTCGCGCTAATCGTGCAGCCTCAGGGGATATTATCGATTCAGTCAGTGAATACTGTAAGAGTAATCATATTGATGAGCGACACCGAAAAAATCTTTTACAAATTTTAGAGCGTAAACTGAACTACAACCCTAATATTCATTATATTGATATTTTTCCCACTCACGAAAACTATGGTACCTTTTTCAAAAATAGCTTTTCATTGCATCCCAATAATATGCGTGAATTGGTAAAGCTAGGATTTCAAAGAACAATGGAAATTTTCAGAAGGCACGAATGGGAAAGTTAATTTTAATTTTATTTCTTTTTATTCACACCACTTTTGCCTTTAGTCCTGAAAATATTTTTCAAGATGATCTCACTCTATTCGATTCGTTAAGCGTTAACCTTTCTGGCCAAGCCCATTCTGTTAAAGAGCAGCCAGACTTTACCCTCTTGCTCAGTGATCCTAAAAATCTAGTCTCTGATGATTTTACTATCCCTATGGCCCTTATGGATCGAGTTAAGTTTTGGTTCAATGTATATACCAAATACACGAGTCACTTCTCAGTTATTCACGACTTGGATAATCTTGGCGTTGTTTACGATGTAATTGATTTTACCGATATTGTTTCTAGTATCTCAAATCGTAATACCCGCTATGCCATACAAAATAAATCTCTAACCAGTATCATCCGTGAATATAAATCTTCTTTCTCTAAGCTTGCTAATGGAAGATGTGTTGAAGAAAAGTGTAAAAAAATTATCACGGCCATTGATAATGCAAAAATAAAGATTCCTAAGTCAAAAAAATCTCGGAAGTCTTTTTTTCTAAAGCTTAAAAATAATGTACGGACACAAACTGGACAACATGACCACATCCGTCAGGGTCTACAAAATATAGATGGATACAATGAAAGTATTGAGCACTTATTCCGTGTTTTCAATTTACCCCATGAGCTCCTCGCCATCAGCTTCCTTGAGTCTTCATTCAATATTCACGCACGCTCCAAGGTCGGAGCAACTGGTCCATGGCAATTTATGAATAGTATTGGCAAGCACTTCATGAAAGTTAACCAAAATGTTGATCAACGTAGTTCTGCTCTTCTTAGCACTGCTTCAGCTCTGCATTT
>JBFHGF010000535.1:0-2098 GCA_041583335.1 Bacteriovoracaceae bacterium | reverse complement strand
GAGGACAATATAGTCGTAGACTTGAGTATTTTTGCAAAATTCATCGATATTATGCCAGTCGATTAAATCTAGCTGTTCAAACGTTAGGGATGGACTTGAATTGGCCTTTTCTTCTCCTCTATTTTTACTTCTTCCTGTAATAGTAACTTGAGTAACTTTTGAGAGTGTATCAGCAACCGCTGCTCCTATTCCAGACGTTCCACCGGTAACAAGAGCACGTGATTCTTTAGGGGCCGTAAGTGGTTCTTGAAATTGATCTAATATCGCCTGGTGCCGCTTAAAACCTGTGGCATCAAAGGAGAAGATAATTGTTTTATCGATAAGTTTATTCCAGAATTTGTGGGCGTAGAAAATTTTGAAGCTCATAGGAAAGAATAGGGACCAAAAGGCGCCAGAAAAGAGTAGATAGGAAGTTAAACCATGTTGAGGAATACTCCACGCTTGTAATTGATAAGCGCTATAGTAGGTGAGTGGCCCAAAAATGCCTCCCAGAACAAATTGGAGCAGGACTCTATCCTTCAGCTTATGGAAGACATCTCCATAGTAGCAGATAAAGATAGGCCACAATAAGAGAGATGCCCTCTGGTAACTCTCTTGTTGGATAAAGTTAAAATGGAGCATGATTTGATCATGTGCTAGGCCGATACAGGTGAAAGTTAAAATGAGGAGGGTATAGATCAACTTTGAGAATACGGTTTTGTAAAGGATGTGGTTAAAGAGCAAAAGAGAGATGGTAATCAATAAGAAGATGGGAAAGGCAATCGTCTTTGCATAAAGAACAATTAAAAACCAAAACGATTGTAGGATTAAGATTTTTAATAGCATCATCTTATTTGATCACTCCTAGTTTCTTTCGCAATTGTCTATAGATCAGTTTGAGGATAGGAAGTTTGGCCAGAAGTTCTTCACCCGTATCCCAATAATCACGATGATAAGTAATTTTACCCTCAGGGTTAATTTTCAATAGACTTCCTCCATGGATGGAGTAAGGTTTGTTTTTAATCTCAAAACAGAAGTCCCATGTAAGGAACGCCTGATTTTTTTCAATCACTTGATCAACAAATATAAAGTGGGGGTTCGTCATATTTTCAAACATATGTTCGAAGACGAGTTTTATCTTTTCTATACCATTGAACTCATTGAAAGGATCTTTGAAGTAGGCATCATCAGTATAATACTGATTGATATCATTAAGCGTCTCAGGAGTTACACTGGAGTACCAGGTGATAATTTGATTAAATGAGCTCATTTCTGATCCTGTTTCGTCATAATGATTGTAACTTCACCCAGATTAATGCCCCACTTTGACATATAGGATCTGGCCAATAGAGTATTTTGGTCGAGTTGAAACATCCAGTCTTCAAAAGTTACATGATAGACAGAGTCATCAACGGGAAGTTTCAATTCGTACTCAAAATAGAATGCATTGCCTGAGGTCTCACCGGTTGCTGTTCCAATGACGTCATGGGCACTGCCTTGAAAGTGCTTATTCTTGCCCTTAAGGGTCCATACTCTCTTATCTTTGGTTCCGTCGGAATAGACAAAACTTTCATCCAGAGTTCCTGTGTCGCCATCCCATTGGGCATCGATTTCAACCGTGAAGCGCTTAATTACTTTTCTCGATCTATCTTGAACAATACCCAAGGCACGTATCTTTCCATTGAAAAATTCTTTTAAATTGATTTGAGGTGATTGTGCTTGGTAGTCAGTAACTTTATGGCTACTGCAAGCAGTTAAAAGGAATAGCAAAGTGACTAAGTATTTTTTCATGGGTTACGTCCTAGTAATTCTTTTCTAAAGTCTTGGTCTGAAGATTTCTCTCCTAACCAAATATCCAAAAAGGCCATGGAGAATTTTTGATCATTAATTTTACCAATAATTTTTTGGTCATTAAAATACAAGGAGACTCCATGGTTAGGTTTAAATTTAGCGCGAATGCGATCTCCATCTGAAACGTCAGGGAAAATACTATGGATAGAACTCATCCATTGAGAAACGAGCTTCTCATCGTAACCCGCATGAAGGAGTTCCTTTTGGGTTTGCTTGGCTATGTCGTCACCATTGAGGTCTCTTTTGTATTCCAGCTCAAGAATAAGTG
>JBFHGF010000534.1:0-2108 GCA_041583335.1 Bacteriovoracaceae bacterium | reverse complement strand
GGCCCATTTAAAAACAGGAAGCTTGGACTATATTATCTTACGCCCCATGAATACGATTTTCAGTGTATTTCTGCGCCACTTTCGTGCTTCGAGTTTATTTATAACCCCCATTTTTCTTGGCCATCTCATCTACTATGGCATTCAGGTGGGACTTGATCCCCTCTCTTGGATCATGCTGCCCATTTTCATCATCCTTTCTCTCTTACTCTTAGTGACCTTAGAGTTTACTTTGAGTACCAGTATGTTCTGGGTAACGGATGGTCTGGGCATTAACTTTTTACGCATGCAGTTTCAACAACTCTCACGCTGGCCAAACTTCGTTTACCAAAGCCTGACCCGCAAGATCCTCACCTTTGCCATTCCTATCCTCTTGATCGGTTCAGCTCCGGTGCATTTTCTTTTTGACCACTCGCAATATATCACCATGCTTTACTTGATCGGGGCCCTGTTTTTTGCGATTTTTATACTAGCTAAACTATGGAAATTAGGACTTCGCAGATATGATTCGGCCTCTTCATAATTTGGGGCCCTTGCCCTTTCCCCAACTCATCCCATCTTTGTTCCATGGAAATTTTTGGAATGAGTATATTTATGTGGGGCGGACTTGCAACCATCCTCACCGGCCTGATTTCGGCCCTCGTCTTCACCAATCTGGATCTGATCGAGGCCGTTGCGCAAGAAGAAGAACAGGTGTGCAAAGAATCTTGCCACTGATTCTTCTGCTGATTGTCCTGTGCCTAATCTCCCCCACTCATGCTCAGGTCACTCAGAGTGTGACCAAGGGGTCGCGTCCGCTATGGGAAGGAGGGGTAGCCCTTGTTTCCGCTCGTGTTCCCGCCTATCCAGGGGCCAATCAATATAACCACTTTACGATTCCTTTTCCTTCCTTCTTTTATCGCGGCAATTTTGTACGTGCCGATGAAGAAGGTGGAATGCGTGGGCGCTTCTTTAAGAATCAAACGTTTGAAATCAACTTAAGTGTGGGAGGAAGTCTGCCCGCCAATTCAAGTGACAATCCCGCACGTCGTGGTATGCCCGATCTCAACACCATGGCCGAAGTGGGCCCTGGTCTCTTGGCCACCCTCTGGCAACAGCGTGGCACATCCAGCTTCAAACTCGGACTCAATATTCCGCTACGAACGGCGCTTGCTGTAGATTTTTGGAACATCAAAGAAAGAGGACTGGTTTTCAATCCTCTGCTCTACTTTATAACAGAGAACTTCTTGGCCAATAAAATATTCACCTTCACAGGCATTAGCTCCGTAGTGGCCTCGCAAAAATTTCACCGTTATTTCTATCAAGTTGAACCTCAATATGTAACGGCCGATCGTCCTCAGTATTCTGCCCATTCAGGCTACCTCAGCACCACGGTATCTCAAGGTTTCAGCACTCAACTCTATAAGAATGTGATGACCTTTCTGGGAGTGAGCTATTCCCACTACAAAGGGGCGGCCAACTTCGACTCCCCCCTTATGAAACAAGACTATAACTTCAATATGGCCGTGGGTCTCGTTTGGTGGTTCTATGAATCAGATGCCAAAGAACAAACGCGCCAACTCACCAAGAGCGTAACGCAAAATCAATATTTCCAAAGTATATAAAGGATACAAAGGATACAAAGGATACAAAGGATATAAAGATGACAAACTCAATCTCCCCTATTTTCGATGAAACCGCATGGAATGTAGTTCCCGGTTTTGAATTTACCGACATCACCTACCACCGTGCTAAAGATCAGGGCACCGTCCGTATTGCGATCAATCGTCCAGAAGTTCGCAACGCCTTTCGCCCTCACACAGTAGATGAACTTTACACCGCCCTTGAGCACGCGAGAACTTCTGGGGATGTTGGCTGTGTTCTTCTCACCGGAAATGGACCTTCCCCTAAAGATGGTGGATGGGCCTTCTGTAGTGGTGGAGACCAAAGGATTCGTGGAAAAGATGGCTACAAATATGAAGGTGATGATGAAAATAACACTAAGGCCAAGAGCAAAGTTGATCTCGCTCGCCTCGGTCGCCTTCACATTCTAGAAGTTCAGCGCTTGATTCGCTTTATGCCCAAAGTCGTTATCGCCGTCGTTCCCGGTTGGGCCGTAGGTGGTGGTCACT
>JBFHGF010000533.1:0-2111 GCA_041583335.1 Bacteriovoracaceae bacterium | reverse complement strand
GGTGGACCATACTGGCAACACGGCTATCACGTTCTTAAAGGCGTAGATGAAATTGTTCCTGTTGATGTCTACGTTCCTGGATGTCCTCCAAGACCAGAGGCCCTAATTGAAGGACTAATGACTCTTCAAAAGAAAGTCGCTAATGAAAGACTTCTTAGAGATAAGTGGGTGAAACATGCTTAATGATATTGCAAATTTTCTATCGTCAAAAGTTTCTAACTCAGCCGCTGCTGCTTATACTGCCGAGGTAGGCGACGGACATGTTCTCGTTGCTCCTGAATCTCTTTACGAGTGCTGCAAGGCCCTTAGAGATTCAGAAGAATTTGAAATGAATGTTCTTCAAGTGGTTTCTGGAGTTGATTACTCTGACCGCATTGAGGTGAATTATATGCTTGCTAGTTTTACCAAGGGAACAGAGTTTATCCTCAAGGTAAAGCTGCCTAAACCAACTGCTGATGCTATTCCTGAAATTGATTCTGTTGTCTCGATTTGGAAGTCGGCGAACTTCTTAGAGCGTGAGTGCTATGACATGAATGGTGTGCGCTTTAAAAACCACCCTGATCACAGAAGAATTCTTACTCCTGATGATTGGGAAGGTCACCCTCTTCGTAAGGACTATGTTGCTCAGAAAGAATGGCATGGAATGGAAGTGGATCCTGCTCACAAAATCAACTCTGCTGATCAGCATTTCTTTAAGAAGGTTATTGAAGAGATGGGTGGAGAGGAAAAGAAAGTCGCTTATAGTTGGAAAGGCGAGCAATAAATTAATTTTTACAACACGTAGGATATATAAATATGAGCTCAATTGACGGAAAAGAAATGGGTGAACTAGGACAACCCGTTAGTGAAAAAATCAAGTCAGATCTCCTCACTCTTAATATGGGTCCTCAGCACCCGGCAACCCACGGGGTTTTGAGAGTAGAGATTAAAACTGACTCTGAAATCGTTGCTGAAGCAACTCCTCACTTAGGTTATCTGCACAGATGTTTTGAGAAACATGCAGAGAATTTAGATTATAGAGGGGTTATTCCTTTTACAGATAGAATGGACTACCTCGCGGCCATGTCAATGGAGTGGGGATATTGTTTGGCCATTGAGAAAATGTTGGGAACAGAAGTTCCTCGTCGTGCCGAATATATCCGTGTGATGGTAGCTGAACTTCAAAGAATTGCTTCTCACTGTGTGGCCATTGGTACTTACGGTATTGATATGGGTGCCTTCTCATTGATGCTCTATCTCTTCGAAGATAGAGAAAAGATCCTTGGCCTTTTTGAGGAGCTATCGGGAGCCCGAATGCTTTACAACTATATTTGGTTGGGAGGTGTTTGGAATGATATTAACGATGAACAACTTAGAAGAGTTGGTAAGTTTGTTGATGAGCTTGAAGAGAGAATAAAAACTTACCATAGCCTCTTTGGTGAAAATAAAATTCTTGTAGAAAGGCTTGCCAATGTTGGTGTGATTTCTAAAGAAGATGCTTACCAATACGGAGCAACTGGACCAGTTCTTAGAGGTTCTGGTATTGAATGGGATCTTCGTAAGAATAAGCCTTACGGAATCTATGAAGAATTCGACTTCAATGTACCCGTTGGAGAAGGAATGAAAGGTCAAGTAGGAGACTGCTGGGATCGTTACTGGGTAAGATACCTCGAATTCTTTGAGTCGATTAAAATTATTCGTCAATGTCTTGAAGGGATTGAAGAGGGACCGATTATGGGGAAAGTTCCCAAGGTTCTCAAAGTTCCAGAAGGTGAAATCTACGTAAGAACAGAGTGTCCTCGTGGTGAGCTAGGTTACCACTTAGTAAGTGATGGAGGAAAAACTCCTTATCGCCTAAAAGTGAAGTCTTCTTGTTTTACTCACGTTTCGATGCTCCCTGACTTAGCACCAGGACAGATGGTTGCTGACCTTGTGTCAACAATTGGATCAATTGATATCGTACTAGGAGAGGTAGACCGATGAGCGGATTAACCCCAGATATTTCAGATTACGCTAATAAGAGCAATCTATTGCACCAAAAAAAATTAACCGTTGGCGGTTGGTTCCGTAATATTTGGCAGGCCGTTACAACCAGCTTTAAAGGTCTGATGATTACTGGTCGCTACATTGTT
>JBFHGF010000532.1:0-2132 GCA_041583335.1 Bacteriovoracaceae bacterium | reverse complement strand
GTTAAACCATCGCGAAGATAAAAGAAGCGATCCCAAATATCTTCCCCAGAATTAACCACGGCCCCAAGCCCAAAATGCTGAGCGTGTCTACCAATAATGTAAGTGGCCGTATCGGAGTAGAGCTCCGCATAGAGTTGATTAATTGTAATAGCATCGTCTCCGCTACTAAAATTGTAAGGATAGAGTTGGTTGGATACACCTGACTTTTGGGAAAGTGTAGAATTGTTACCAATGAAGGCACCACGTCCATATCCATTGGATAACTCAGCTTTAATTGTTGCTGAGTCGTTGATAACAATATTAGGCATTAGACGGAAAACGTAGTTTTGCCAGTTTGCATTTTCATTTCCACCAGTAGGTAGAGCAACTTCTTGTGAGCCTGCTGCGCCAGAATTATCTACTTTTGAATCAATTCTTCTAAAGCCATCAACAATGGTAGTGTCAAATCCGAGTACACCATGCCAATCAATGGGAAGGGCAAAAGCTTGAGTGGAAAAGGCAAAAACTGTGGCGACAAGTAATGATCTTTTGATCGTCACTGAAAACTCCTTGAGGTTAGATTCAATTGTCGAATCTTCATTAACTATGAATTTGAATCATAGCGGTATAATATAGTAAATGCCTGCATATTCGTCAAAAGAACACTGGATACAGGTTAAACAAACTTGTGGAATAAAAATGCTGAAGAAAATCATCAAACTCATCATTGTTTTGACAGTGCTCGCGATATTGGGCGTAGCGCTGTTTAGCTATTCTGTAATTCGAGAATTACCGCTAAGGGAACTCGGCCAGGTTCACGCGGGAATGACACGGGATACCGAGGAGACGAGCGATGTCTTAGATGAAGGTTCAAGACTCTTGAATGAAGACCTCAAAACATTTTGGACATGGAATCAATCAGATGTTGGTTTTGACGACGAAATAAAGTTTAAAAAACAGGCCGATAAGATAGATATTGCAGGGGGCTACCTAATCCCCAAAGAGAATATTATTTTATCTCCGTTAGAGGTGAATCACTGTGAAGAGGTTTATTGCCTCCAGCATCGACTTCTATTCCATGAAATTCCATCTTTGCTTTGGAAAGGTTTAATAGGAATTGAGGATTATCGATTTTTGGAACACAAAGGTGTTGATCCTAGATCACTAATGAGGGCCATATGGCATGACATTAAAGTTCTTAGGCTAGAGCAGGGTGGTTCTACATTAACTCAGCAATTGGTTAAGAACCTTTACTATACTTCAGAGAAAAAATTTTCACGTAAATTAAAAGAAATGGTGGTGAGTGCTTATCTTGAATTCAAACTAGATAAGGAACAAATTCTTCAGATGTACTTCAATGAGGTTATGTGGGGAAGTATACAAGGAGTCAAACTGAAGGGGATTGCTGCAGCAGCAATGGGTTATTTTAATAAGAAGCCTATTGAACTTAGCCCCTATGAGGTGAGTATTCTCATTAGCTTACTCAAGGGACCTTATTACTACTCCCCAGTGACGCATATTGAGCGATTAAAAGAAAGAGTTCAGCTAGTTAACAATAAATTGAAAGAGCTAAAGCTTTTTCCTGAAAAGGCCAATGTTTGGAATGAAAAAGAATGGGAGCAATGGGGAAAAGAGGTTGCAAAGAGAAATAAAGATGTGCTCCTTCGTTCTCTTTATTACTTAACAAAAACGAACTATAGGCCTTCATTTAAATACTTTGTACTTGTAAAAAAAATTGAAGAGCTGAAAAGCAGGTTGAAGAAAGATTATCCTAAAAAAGATCTAGCGGTTAAAAGTCTCCTTTTTAAGGTTGATGAAAAGGAAATTACACGCAAGTTCGAATATTACACTAAGTATGAAAGGGATTGGGCTAAGGCCTTGAATCAAGAAAAACATCAAATCGGGAGTACTTTAAAGCCAATCCTTTATTGGATTTTAGTGAAGAATGGCCTGAGTCTTAAGGATGAAGTTGAAACGGCACCAATTACAATGAATTTAAAGTCAGGGCCATGGAGTCCCAGAGAAGCCCATAAGGAAGAGCGTCCTAAAATTACATATGAAGAAGCTTTGATTCATAGTTTTAATCGTCCCGTTATTAGGGCCGCCCAAAACTATGGGTGGCAGGAGATGGAAAAAGAGCTAAGGCCCCTTAT
>JBFHGF010000531.1:0-2139 GCA_041583335.1 Bacteriovoracaceae bacterium | reverse complement strand
AGGCTTAGATGAAGAAGGACTTACAATGGCCGTTAAATAGTTAAACATATAGCTTCCGCCTTTTGGGATAGACGTTATTTCAAATGGTTAGGGGGGTGTTTTAGCTAAAGATCTTATGGCACCTCCACCGCTATAGCTTTAGGGCATAGTGTTCAGTCGTTTTTATCATTTTATTTATACACAAATGTCATCTAAATAATACTCATGAACTAATCACGTGAGGGGGATTAAAATGAAGAAGACATTAATTTTAGGATTTATTACAGTAGCGAGCTTTTCCAGTATTGCGAGCACAGCAAACACAGTTATCAATGTAGAAAAAGAGACACACCATTTTTCAAAGTCAGAAGTCACACTTAAGACGACGGCAACATACACTTACTATAATTATGGTGAACCCGTTGTTCGTTTCTATGAGTCACTAGATGAGATTGTATTTTCTAAAGATCAGTCTCAAAAGCTCTACCCTGAGTTAGCAAAGTTTTACAAAGTAGAGAAGAAGGGGGATTTCCTTCAGGCGAAACTCAATACAAATTACTATGGGTTTGTTGATGATATCATCGAGATCACCTGTTCAGACCAGGAGACATGTTCAATTTCCTACAATCAGGACTTAAAAGAGCGGTACCTTCTCGATAAGAGTAATCCTCAGTATGAAGCAGGTTTAATTGGTAGATTTGTGAATAACTTTGGAAAATCAAATACTCTCGAAGCAAAGGAGAATTTAAAGTCCTTTAAAGAGCAGGGTTATATTGATGAAGTTATCTCTTTTAGAGAATTTGGCAAAAAAGATGTTTATGAACTCTCTATTGAGAATGGTGCTCTGCCAGGGTTGCTCAATGACGCTAAACTTTGCGATAGGTTTATTAAGTATCGTTGTGGAAAAAACTGTAGTGGCGGATACATTGGACGTAGTAGGGACGTGAAAAGCGTAGGTACTTGTTATATTAATCTTCAGTAAAAAAAAAGGCCCAGTAGAAATACTGGGCCTTTGTTATTAGGGTAAAAGGTTAAGCCTTACTGCTCGCCGCGGTCACTTCCTGGAATGGTTCCTTCAAGGTAGGCCTTAAGGAGCTTCGCACGACTTGGGTGACGAAGTTTTCTCAGGGCCTTGGCTTCAATTTGACGAATACGCTCACGAGTAACGAAGAAATCTTGACCTACTTCTTCAAGAGTGTGGTCAGATTTTTCACCGATACCAAAACGCATTCTAAGAACTTTTTCTTCTCTTGGAGTAAGAGTGGAAAGAACTGAGCGAGTTTGTTCAGAAAGAGTCACACTCATCACAGCATCAGCTGGAGAGATGATCTTCTTGTCTTCGATAAAATCTCCAAGAGATGAATCTTCTTCCTCACCGATTGGTGTTTCAAGAGAGATAGGCTCTTTGGAGATCTTTTGTACTTTCTTAACTTTTTCAACAGGAAGTTCCATTCTCTCTGCAATCTCTTCAGGAGTTGGTTCACGCCCAAGCTCTTGAACAAGTTGACGTTGAGTACGAACCATCTTGTTGATTGTTTCAATCATGTGAACAGGGATACGAATCGTTCTTGCTTGGTCAGCAATGGCACGTGTAATGGCCTGACGAATCCACCAAGTCGCATAAGTTGAAAATTTATAACCACGACGGTATTCGAATTTATCAACCGCTTTCATAAGACCGATATTTCCTTCTTGAATAAGATCCAAGAACTGAAGACCACGGTTGGTGTATTTCTTAGCGATTGAAACAACAAGTCTGAGGTTGGCCTCTACAAGGCTAGCTTTAGCAGCATCGGCCTTAGACTCACCATCAAGGATGATATTGTAAACTCTTTCGATATCTTCAAATTCCATTCCGGCATCGAGAGATAGACGACGTAGCTTACGAATCACATCTTCTTGGTTACGAATAAGTTGTTCAATTTTTGCATCAGTAGTGAAAAGATCACGAGCAAGCTTTCTCTTGAATTCGCCATCTTCCATTACTTTATCGTAAAGAACTTTGTAATCTTCTTCACCGTTTACTTCAAGGAACTTGAAGATACGATCTTGTTGATCATATAGCTCTTTAAACTGCATGAAGTATTTCTTAACGGGCTCAACGAAGCTGTTAATAATCTTCCGGTTGAAGGTAAGGTCGGCAAGAGTCTCACCAATCGT
>JBFHGF010000530.1:0-2142 GCA_041583335.1 Bacteriovoracaceae bacterium | reverse complement strand
TTGAATTACACCTGCTAAAACTGGGTGATATGCCTGTAGACCATAAGGATCTACTCCCAAAATTGGATTATTACTTACATATCGGTACAAGTTAACATCGCCACCTTGAATCCCCAACGGATCTTTCGTCATAAATCTCCCAGAGTTAGGGTCATAAACACTATTCTTAAATTTTAAAATGACGGCAACATACAATTCTAAGTCACGATAATTTAAAACGTTTTTGTCACTTCATTTTAACTTTATCATCATAAATTTTTGTATTATATAAATACATATAAGTTGTAAAAATATTGCCTAACCTATTTCTCCCAAGTGCCCCTTGTCAAAGCGAGTATTTAAGTAAAAAAAATCCAACTTTTAAAAACTCTATCTCATCAATCAAGATAAAGAGCAACAGATATGGCAACATTAAAAATAGATATAAATATGCTAACAATTTCTCCTATTTTCAAATTTGATTTGTTACTATTTCCAGTCGAAAAGATTTTAAACGAATCTAAAAAATTGATCTTCTCGGGCTTTAAATACAGGTAGATACAAATATAAGTAAATATGATGAATCTTATACTATTATAAACAGCAATGTTTAAAGTGTTTGCAAAAAAGATCATTACTGAAAAGGCACAGGCCAAAATAGTACAAGACATAATACAAATTGAGCTACTTTTACTCATTACATGAACCACCAGCTTCGATCTGAGCATCAATTTCTTGAGTGCGATCTCCATTAATAACATTATCAATCACATTATAGGTATCAGTACTTGAGAAAAGTGTCGACGTTGGGAGAATTTGTTCCGTAACATTCAAAAGAGGGCTTGCTTCACTATAGGTGGAAGAATAGTTAATATCTGCAGAAACCTTATTGTACGTTGCTCCAATGAAGAAACCTGCCTCATAAGCTGCATAAGTTAAAAGTAAAGCAGGGACAATTTCTCCTGTAGGATCATTATGTAAAATAGGATTGTTGCCTACATACCGATACAAATTCACATCGCCCCCACGAATCCCCAACGGATCTTTCGTCATTGTAGTGTTCACAAAAAAGTTTCCCTTTTTTCCTCGTTCAACAACCGACCGTTCCTTCTACGTTCAATTAACCCAAAGTGCTCAAGTGTTTTAAAGATCGCCTCTCTTTCTTTTTGTCTTCGACAGCGCTTATCTTGAACGCTTTCACACTCCGATTCTATATTTTGCATACACTTATTATAAAAGATCTCACGAGCAACTATATTATAACCCATAGGCAATTTTTTTGCTAAATCCAATGCCGTTATCATTCCTTTGCTGGGATAGAGTCTATGGCAGTTCAAGCTCAATTTAGTGGTGCTCAGCTTTAAATTTACCTCTTGAAGGTCTTCAAGCTTTCTTCCTTTACCAAGCTGGCTCACTTTTTTGATCTCCTGCATGTGCCTTTCTATCCCCCCATTATCCTCGGGTGTCCGCGGTCTGGACTTTAGGTGGATTACCTTTTCTTTCTTTAAGAATTCTTGAACTTCTTCAGACACATAATTTGACCCATTATCCGTTCTCCAAACCAAAGGCAACCCATTCTTCTTTTTGGCCTTTTCAAGATAAGCAATCACTTCAGACGACGTATTTTTCTTTGCTGCCTTCAATTCAATTAGCTCCATACTCGCACTATCTTTAATCACCTGTGCCTCAATCTTCTTTCCATTCATTCTTCCCACATGAGTTCCATCTTGACTCCAAATTACTCCCGCTGCTTTCACTTTTGTTGTTACTCGCTTTTGTTCAAAAAACTTGCGTGCCTTCTGTTCTCTCAATCTCGTTAGCTTTGGTACATATTTATTCACCAGACGTCTTGGAACTTGTCCCTTTAACTTTGCAGCAACTGGCCTTATCCCAGGAAAGCCCTGCCTTCTCCATTCTTTTTGAACAAGCTTCACCGCACGCAAGCATTCACTTACTTCTCGATTTGGACGTCCCACTTTTGGGAAAGCGCCTTCCTTGGCATACTTCTTCCAATTTTTAAGGGTTCTCTCAGAGACTTCCAGATCCTTCGCCAATTGCTTCAGATCTATTCGTCTTCCTCTCTCCAGTAGGAGTTGTCCCACTTCGAACTTGATTCTTTCGCTGTAGCGTTTTCTTTCTGACACTTTTCTTCGCTCCCTTCCT
>JBFHGF010000529.1:0-2148 GCA_041583335.1 Bacteriovoracaceae bacterium | reverse complement strand
TTTTTCTTGCTCAAGTAATTAGGCCCTCTAAGCCTAGTGCACTTAAAGAACAAGCTTATGAATGTGGTGAAGACCCTGTAGGATCAGCTTGGGCAAACTTTAACGTACGCTTTTACGTTGTATCACTTATCTTCATCGTATTTGATGTTGAAGGTGCTTTAATGTTTCCAGTGGCCTCAATCTTTAAGCGATTTGTAGAAATCGGTGAAGGTGGAGTACTTCTTGGATCACTCCTTATTTTTATCGCTGTACTTGTTTTCGGAATTATTTACTGCTGGTCTAAAGGTGACCTTGATTGGGTACGCTCTTTCCAGCTTTCTCAAGAACAAATTAATGAATTAAAAGGTGTGGAGGAAAAAGCATGAGTCCCACTTTATACGATTATATAAATCAATTTGAAGCTCACAGAAATGCAGTTACTTGGTTAAGCGAGTTCTTTGGAACGGACATGACTGGTTATGTAATATTCCTCGTGTTTCTAGTTGGAGCAGTTGTAGTTGTAACAGTGATGGCAACGATTGGTGGTCTTGGGACATATGCAGAAAGAAAAATCTCTGCGGATATGCAACTAAGACAAGGTCCAAACCGAGTAGGGCCCTATGGAATCCTTCAATTTCTAGCCGATGGTGTGAAGATGATTCTTAAAGAAGATATTCACCCTGCTCGAGCTGATAAACTTCTTTTTAACCTTGCTCCTTCTTTGGCCATCGTTGGTGTGTTTGGAACTCTTGCCGTTTTACCTTTCTCTTCTGGGCTCACACTTACTAACCTAAACATGGGTGTTTTCTTCTTAGTTGGTATTTCATCACTTGTTGGTGTTGCCGTTTTCCTTGGTGGTTATTCTGCTAACTCTAAGTGGTCGATGCTTGGTGGTATGCGTGGAGCTTCTCAAATAATTAGTTATGAAGTACCTGTGACTATTACCACATTAATGATCGTACTTCTTTCGGGTGGAATGAGCTTTGGAACGATTGTTGAAACTCAGGGTGGGTTACCTCATCAATGGTATATCTTCCACAATCCTTTTACATTTATTGGATTTTTTGTCTTTTTCGTAGGAATGCTTGCTGAAACTAACCGTGCACCATTTGACCTACCTGAAGCAGAGTCAGAGCTTGTATCGGGTTACCACACTGAATATACGGGGATGAGATTTGGTCTATTCGCACTTGCTGAATACATTGAAATCTTCGTTCTTTGCGGTGTTGCAACAGCAGCTTTTCTTGGTGGATATAAAGTGCCTTTCGATCTTGGATCGGGACTAATCTTTGTTGAGAAGCTAGGACTGCCGGCAATTATTGGTAAAAATATCGGGCAAATCTTACAGCTTGGCTCTTTTGTTACTAAGACTTTAGCACTTTATTATGTAGTTATCTGGGTTAGATGGACATATCCAAGAATTAGAGTTGATCAAGTAATGACAATTTGTTGGAAGTATCTAACTCCAATTTCGTTATTTAATCTTGTTGGTGTGGCCGTTTGGATGTATTTATCTCACGACCAGTCCATTTGGGAATTGTTTTCACATTTGTTCGCAGCAAGTAGCGGCGGCGGACACTAATTCATATATAAAGAGGAGCTGAGTAGTGTTTCAGGACTTATTATTTTTCTGTTCGGCATCATTGGTAATTGCAGGTACCTTAGGCGTTGTATTTTCTAAAAATCTAATGCATGCATGTTCTCTTTTACTTGCAACATTATTTGGAGTTGCAGGACTTTACGCTGTTCTCGGAGCAGATTTTTTAGCCGCTGCACAGTTGGTTGTTTATGCCGGTGGCGTAATAATCTTAATGCTTTTTGCGGTGATGCTTACTGGTGGATCTGCGGATAAGGCCAATAAGTTTGGAATTGAGAAAATCTTAGGAATGGGAAGCAATAAAACTTATATTATTGCTGGATTAACCGTTTTTGTATTTTCATTAACGATTATGACTCTTCTTGCTAACTTCCTTAGGCACTACAAAAAACTCGATGCTCTTCCAGAGCTAACAAGTACTGTAGAGAGAATTGGAACGATGCTCGTAACCGATCATGTTCTAGCATTTGAAATTTCATCAAGTACCGAAACAGCCGTTATTTGTTGATAGTAAGTATCATTTGTACTTGTGGCGTTAGTCCAGAGCTGAGCTCTATCTGCTTTTGAGCCAT
>JBFHGF010000528.1:0-2150 GCA_041583335.1 Bacteriovoracaceae bacterium | reverse complement strand
TTGATTGGCCTGATAGGGTTTATTGTAGGAGCTTACCATTTCATTTTCATTGAAGAATTCATCATCGACACGATCTTTAATCATGGCCGGAGTGCCCACAAAGATTATGGGTCGTTGTCCGATTTGATCAAAGATCATCTGACCTAGATCGGAAGGGTTGGTATCTTTGAGTGAGCACTCAATGATGATGACTGCAAAGGGGCCCTCATAGGAAAGGGTCTCTAAGGCATCAGCTCCTTTCATGACACAGATTAATTCTAGTTTCTTTAAATGGGCGTGAAAGAGATTTCTTAAGAGATTCCACTCTTCTTTTTCATCACAAATAAATAAGGCCTTCATACACAACTCCCGAGACTTCTCATTATACTCAGTCTTGGGGGCCAATCAAAGGGAAAGAAAAATAAGTCCTTGAAATAAATAGCATAAATTGAGTTATGCTGTTTGTTTAACACCAAACCACTGACCCCATTCTTCGGGATCATCGGCCTTGAGCCGCAGGTAGAGCTGAGGTGTCCATTTAGGTGTTCTGGGTTTAGCCAGTAACTTCATCCCGGCCTCGTGGGGAAGTTTATTTCCTTTCTTAGTGTTACAGGGAGAACAACAAGAAACTATATTTTCCCATGTCGTCTTTCCGCCCCGACTTTGTGGCAATACGTGATCTAAAGTAAGTTTAGAGGGAAGTTCAATTTTCTTACAATACTGGCACTGAAAAGCGTCTCGCCAAAAAACATTATGGCGACTAAAGCGCACTTTCTTATCACTCTTATGCTTCGAATGCAGTCTTAGGATTTTGGGAAGAGCAAAGGTTTCTTTGACTCCTTGAACTCGGCGATCGTCGTACTCGGTGACCATTTCGGCCCGGCCCGAGAGAAAGAGAATCATGGCCCGTTGCCAATTAACGATACGGACCGGAAAGTAGGTAGAATCCAGAACTAAGGTTCTCATTACGGCCACACCTCCATGTTTGTTTACTTCACAGCAAACATAATGCCTAACTTAATTCTACCTAGGGCCCAATAGTCGAGTCAATCAATGCTATAGAGAGTAAGAAAATGATATATTTAACTAGCTTATTTTACTCAGGTTTAGAGCTTTAGGTAGGAGAAGATTGCCTCTTCTATCTCTTGCCACTGCTTAGTTCCAACTGCCCACTTATCGATGATAAGGTGATGAAAGCTCGGATCTATCGAGGGTTTGAAGCTTTTTAGCACGAACAGTTGCGCTTTAACCTGAGGGTTATTTTCCCTAAAGTTTTTGATTTTCTCAAGTGAGATAAGCTCATCATTGGGATCGATAACCACCATAAAAGGTTCAAGCATGGAGAAGTTTTTCTTTTGGGCAAATTGATTCCAACGAACTTTTCCTTCATCAAGAGCACGATAGGCGGCCATGCTCGTCGATGCTTCTGCACGGTAGTCTGAGTGGTTGAAGCTCTTGATAGCAAAATGGTCCGGTAGAAAGAAGGCCCAGGCCGGCCATTGAGTATACCAATAGGACCAAGTCGCCGGAGCAAAGAAAATACTCTTATCAAAGGCAGGAGTATGGCCTTGAGCAATCGTATTGAGGTGAACTTCACTACCTAGTGAATAAGACAAAGAGTAGAGGGGGAAGTGGTACTTCTCTTTGAGCTTTACTAATATATCGATCGCTTGTTGGTATTGAGTGAGCCATTGCTCTAAAGTGACTTCTTTTTGTTCTTTAATACTTCCTCGATGACCAGTTAAGGCCAATCTTAGTACCAAAACTCCTTTGGCATTTAAGCTTTTAATGATGGTATTCATGCGAGAGGGTTTTAAATTTAGTCCATGGGTGACTAAGGCCAGTGCCTTGACCTTTATATCTTTGGGTGCGAACCATTGGGATAATTCAGAATCTTTAAGAAGGAAGCTCGATTGATTTAAGTTTTCCAAAGAGGGAAGTTCTATTTGTGCATGAATAAAAGAGGCGCTAAGAAAGAAACTACTGAATAAAACTCTCAGGAGTCCTGAAGAAGAATAGAGGGATAGAGACCCAAAACTTTTTGCCAGAAGGTTTAATAAATTCATACTTACCTCTCATATTACCAGTAGCTGTACTGAGAGGGCAAAAACTTTGGTACTGGAAAGAATCATTGGCCTCAATCTTAGGACGTTGACCGATAACCCCTTCAC
>JBFHGF010000527.1:0-2164 GCA_041583335.1 Bacteriovoracaceae bacterium | reverse complement strand
CCGCGTTAAACTATTGAAATCTTTATTAGATTTGGTATGGGGTAGACTATAGTATCTCATCCCTTATGTCTAGCCCCCTTGAAGATTTATTTCTTAGAAATTTACTCCGACATAAATTCCTAAAATCATTCATTTTTATGACGATAAGATCTTTGATTGGCAACAGAGCCCTATATTTAATGATTAATTAGACCGAGGTTAGACTTATGAACTTTAGAGGCCCAAGAGATACATCAAAGAAAGAAAAACTTTATATTGAAATTGATGCCACTGAATTAACAGCAGCTCAAATGAGGGCATTAAAAACATTAAATATGCTCCTCAATCACAACCTCACAACGGAATCAGAAGGAGAATTCTTTGATTCTTCCGCCGAGATCATGAGAGTTTGTGCTTCTCTAATTAAGCAGGCCAATTTTGTAAGTGGTATGGATGAGAGTGAAATTCCTTACGCTCAACAAGCACTCGAATTTTCCATGGACGTTCTTCAGGATCAGATGAGCTCTGCTAAAGTCATTAACTACGATAACTAAGTCTTGATTTAAATATATAAAAAAAAGGCCTTCTTAAGAAAAGGCCTTTTTTATTACCACTTAATAATTTGAGCATGAACTGATTTCTTCTGCTCTTCTTTCTTAGCGAGTCTCTTTTTCTTTTTAAGAAGACGTTGTTGATAGCGCTCCTCTTTTTCAAGATACTCAGCAGTTCTCTTTTCTTTAGCTTCTCTTGCCTTCTTCTCTTCAATATCTTTAATCGACTGAAAGTATGTATCCTTTCTAAATTTAACAAAGGCCTTATCATCAGCAGCAGTACAGTTTTGAACACCTTTTACACGAAGGTTAATGGATTTCTTTGCTGATTGAAATTCATAGTCAGCAACAAGCCTTCCATTTTTATCAATGCCAATGAGGTTGAGAAGCTGTTTCTTACTCACTGTACGGTATCCACCGGGAGTAATCCCCTCAACAGTAAGACCACCAATGGCAACACGCTTAAGCTTATCTACCGTTAACCCGTAGGCCTCACAAAGGCGTCTAATCTCACGGTTCTTACCATCTGTAAGTCTAAACTCAAGCCATGTTTTGGCCTGGAGTTGTTTAATCACACGAACGGCCTTGGGCTTTAAGAAACCTACTTCTGATTGATATCCACCACGAAGCTTCTTTAAGATATCAGGAGTAATCGCGCCGAATACCTTAACTTCATAAACCTTAGTCACCCCTTCGCTTGGGTGCATGATACTATTGGCCAGCTCGCCATCGTTAGTCATTAGTAAAAGACCTTCTGAGAGATAGTCCAGGCGACCAATAGGATAGATTCTTTCGGTAACATCTTGAACGAGATCCATTACTGTTTTACGCCCTTCAGGATCACTCAAAGAAGTGATTACTCCACGCGGCTTATTTAAAACAACATAGATATTTTCTTTTCGTCCAACATCAACAGGATCACCATCCACAACGACAGCATCAATATTAGGGTCAATCTTAGTTCCGAGAACTCTGATTTTCTCTCCATTAACATGGACACGGCCTTGAAGGATCATATCCTCGGCCTTACGGCGAGAAGTGATACCGGCATCTGCAATTACTTTTTGTAGGCGAATTAAATGATTAGAACTTGTCATAAGTCACTCCAATCTGTCATCACGACGGTTTAAGTGTTAGTGCATCTCTTCACAATAAAGAAGTGCTATACATAGATGTATTTGATGTCGGGCAATGTATATAAAATAACAACCTAGGTCAACATGGAAGGTAGTTCTTACTTATCCATGTCAACCTAAGCTACTGAAATTATATTAATCTTGGAGTTGGTCGTTTAAGAAATCGAGATCGATATCAAGGTCACGGGCCTTTTCAGAGATATCTTTGGCCAGGTTATCAAGTTCACTCTCTTTGTCATCGATGGAGGAATCTCTTAGGGCCAGTTCATCTTTAATTTCTTCTCTGATTTCTTCTCGGGATTCCTGTGCCTCTTCGTTAATTTCGATATCATCAGAAGAAGTTTCTAGCTTTTCACCGGTCAGTCTTTCAAAAGCACTATCAAGTGCACGCGAGAGCTCTTCAGCTTCGGTATCAGCATCACCAATAAGATCTTCACCTTGAAGATATTGAGTTGCTTCATCATCTTCTTCAATGTCATCTGAGAGCTCAACTTCAAT
>JBFHGF010000526.1:0-2171 GCA_041583335.1 Bacteriovoracaceae bacterium | reverse complement strand
TCCTGCCAAGACAATTATGGATTGTTTTGGGGCAATAGAGAACTTGTACACACTAGTTATTTTAAAATTGAAAGTATTAGATGCTAAATCTATGTTTAGTATTATGGGAAAAACAACAAATCGTGAAAATTTTCAAAATGCTTCAAAATCGGTAAAAAATTTAGCTGAAAGGATGATTGTGAAAGTCGAAGATGAAGAATTGAAAAGTATATTAGAAAAAGTTATTATTTCTTGTCGGGCATGTGAGCAAGATTTTCTAAGTTCTTCAACAACTGAGGCTGGTGGTAGTAATGATTAGATTGAACTGGATGAAATGTGGATCGAACTTTTCTTGGTGTAATTTTGATCAGCTAAACTTAGAGGCGGATTATTTTGTTGAAACTCAACGAATTGGTGTATATGTGATCTGGCATGGAGGGGCGCAGCCAAAAACTGTTTATGTGGGGCAAGGAGTTGTAAAAGATAGACTTTCTGTTCATCGTAGAAATTATTCAATTACAAAATACAGCGGGTATGGATTATTCGTTACTTGGGCAGAAGTTCCTAGTGTATATTTAGACGGTGTAGAGGCTTTCCTCGCAGCTTCTTTAAATCCATTGGAGGGAGAAAGGCACCCCGATGTTACTTTTGAAAGAGTGAACTTACCATGGGATTAGCTTTTTCTATACTACGTTTATATGTAAAAGTTCAGACCTGATCTGACATTCTGATAAAATCAATAGGATATTATTTCCAGATAAACATCAGAGTCCTTCCTTCTTAAAATTAAAGTGCGAACTAAAAATTTTTAAGAAAGGAGACTCTGATGAGTTATTTAAATTCTAATACGACAATCATTAAAAATAAAGTGGGCCTTCTAAATCTTGCCCAAGAACTAGGCAATATCTCAAAGGCATGTAAAGTCATGGGGTTCTCTCGTGACACCTTTTATCGTTACCAAGAAGCCGTTGAGCAAGGTGGAGTTGAAGCCCTTGTAAACAAGTCTAAACGTGGTCCTAATGTTAAAAATAGAGTCGATCCAACAATTGAGGATGCAGTTGTTAAATTGGCCATAGATCAACCTGCTTGGGGACAAACAAGGGCTTCAAATGAGCTACGAAGAGAAGGAATTAGCGTTTCTCCGGCTGGAGTTCGTAATATCTGGGTTCGTCATGATCTTGAGAACATGAAAAAACGATTAAAGGCCCTTGAGGAGAAGGTTGCGAAAGAAGGGCTTGTCTTAACTGAGGCTCAGCTTAAAGTTATGGAGCAGAAAGCACTCGAAAAAGAGGCTTACGGAGAAATTGAGACAGAGCATCCAGGTTATCTCGGCTCACAAGATACTTTTTACGTTGGGACATTAAAGGGTGTCGGGCGAATCTATCAACAGACCTTTGTGGATACTTATTCAAAAGTTGCTTGTTGTAAGCTCTACAATATGAAGACCCCTATCACAGCAGCAGATCTTCTCAACGATAAAGTATTGCCTCTGTTTGAATCTCATGACGTTCCCATGCTTAGAATGCTTACAGATCGCGGAACAGAATATTGTGGAAAAATTGAGCAGCACGATTATCAGCTCTATCTAGCTGTTAAAAATATCGATCACACAAAGACTAAGGCAAGGCATCCTCAAACCAATGGAATTGTGGAACGATTCCATAAAACAATCTTAAATGAGTTCTATCAAGTGGCGTTTAGAAAGAAAATTTACGACTCGTTAGAGATGCTTCAAAATGATCTTGATGAGTGGTTAGAGCATTATAACAAGGAGAGAACCCATCAGGGGAAGATGTGCTATGGGCGAACACCGTGGCAGACATTTTTAGATGGGAAAGAAATTGTTAAGGATAAGATGCTGAATGGAAAATTTTCAAAGGAGGTTTTAGAAAATCAAATTACGAGATAAATTGGGGTGGTCTTGAAGTTCAAATATGACCTGACAGGCATGGCCCGAGAAGGGAGGACTGTCAGATCAAGTCGCAACTTTTACATTTCAGTAATTATTGGTGAAGCGACCTGTGGCATTTTATCAGTAGTAGATACTGGCTTTAATGTATATAAGCACAAAAAATATGGGATTAAGGATAAAAAGATTGGTTTAGTAGGAAAAGGTCTGACAAAAGTAACCATGGGTATCATGACAACTAATCCCTTCCTTATTGTTTGTGGTACGATTGATTTGGGCTTAT
>JBFHGF010000525.1:0-2178 GCA_041583335.1 Bacteriovoracaceae bacterium | reverse complement strand
TTATTAAAGAATGCACGGGAGGCCAATGCCCAAAATGTTGAGATCATCTTTCATGGTGATCACCATGCTCTAGAAGTGACGATGAAGAATGACTTCAAGCATATCCCTGATGGCGATTGGGATATGGGAGAGGGACTATCCAAGGCGATTGCCAACGGGGTAGATATGACTATGGACTATAAAGGCCTAGGCCTTGCGGCCATTGAGAGCCTGTGTTTACAACATGGGGGCAGCTTTCATTTTGAGATAAAGGAAGGTTTATGGGTCAATTATTTCCTCATGGACTATGTTTCAGATATTGCGGAAAAAGCCGAGTACGAACGTTGGGTAAGTTCTAACGACTTGAAAGTACAAGGGATAAAGGCCGCATAACCATTAAGTTTTTCACAGGATTATATTTTTCCTTGCCAATAATTTTGTAGGATTTTACTCTATTGTTAGGGCATTTATCTTCATGGAGCGAAGATGATCGCAATGACCCTATCAAGGAGTGTTTACCATGCAACTCTTTATCGGCCTAACTTTCAGGGCATCCTCACATCCCTATCAAAAAATTGATTCTTTTCGTCGTCGATTTGATTCGAAGTTCGACAAGTCAGATCTCTTGCAGATGACTTTGTTGCCTCCCTTTCATATCGAAAATATGTCTCCCAAGGACTTAGATGAATTTATCGATCTTTGTTCAGAGGATTTAGAATCCAACTTCATCGGTCATGACCATCCCCTCGATGTGGACTTTAATGGTTTTGACTTTCAAACAGGTAAGAAGAATGTACTCTTCTTAAAGCCAGTTATTCCTATTGATCTCTTCTACGCACAAGAAGTACTGAAGGATTCCATTAAGCATTCTGGTGGTGTTTTCTCTAAACATAGCAAACATAAGAATTTGGGTCATAGTCAAATCAATGATCTGCAAACTTTTCTTCCCATTGGGAGAGTGGATGATATGAATCTCTTGGCCTTGGCCGTTGAGAAGGCCCAAGTTGAATTTGGCCACGGAACTTTTCAAATGGAATCTCAAGATATCGTTCTCTTTGAAAAAATGCCTGGGCGCTGGATCGCAAGAAAAATTCTATACTCTTTTAATACGACAAGTGCCTATGAAGAAAAAGAGGACTTGCATTTTCAAAGTTTCAAAACTCCTGTTAATCTATAAAGGTATAATATTCTTATCCTTTATTTTCAGAAGTTTTGGTGACCATGAATAAAAAGTTTTTTTTCAATAGCATTGTTCTATTCTTAAGCACTCATAGCGTGGCCTTTGCAGCTAATAACTACCGTGCCCCTTACGCCCCGATTGGCGAAGGGGCCTATGAAATTAAGGCCGGAGTTGATCTCTTTACTTCCACTGGTTACTATGATCATGACGGGCTAGAAGAGGCCCTGGGCGAAGATGAAGCCTTCTCCATCACCAATTCTCGCTTAAGCCTTATGTATGGCTATGGAGATAATCTTCAGTTTATGGCCGATGTGGGTTTTCGAAGTGTTTCGGCCGAATATCTCGTTAACAGCGAAACGATTACCACAAGTAAGAGTGGTCTTGAGAGTTACTCTCTAGGCATTCGTTATTCTTGGCAGCAGAGTCCTCTGTGGTACTACTCAATCGATTTCAAGGCTTCGCAAACTGGATACACCAATGCTGACTACGCTAGTGTGAGCGCTGTTCCCAATGAGGAAATTATATTAGGGGATGCTGGAAACTCTTATGAAGCGGGGCTTGGGTTATCCTATCTGCTCAGTAAAGATTGGTTCCTCAATTTCAACGGAACTTATCGTCAGCCCGCCAATAACCTGTCGCCTGAAGTTGATTATTTGGTGGAGAGCTCTTGGTTGTGGTCATCTATGAGTGCCTCACTTGGTGTTGGTGGGGTCTATGCTCTTGGCTCCGATGAGTATTCTGATAATACTGCGGCCAAGCCAATTCAGGGTCGTGCCCCTAGTTATATGTACAATAGTATCAATCATGTCATTGTTGAGCCGAGGGCGCGTATCGGTTGGGGGATAGGTTCCTGGCGAATTGATTTCTATGGTTCACAAGTGATGGCCGGAAAGAGTACCGATAAAGGAACCCGCCTTGGGATTCAGTTGGTTAAATTTAGTGCTCCTACAAAGAAAGTCAGTAAAACCGATGATGCCTTCAAAGAGTACAGCATTGAGGCCACCGTTTTAAAGGTAAGC
>JBFHGF010000524.1:0-2182 GCA_041583335.1 Bacteriovoracaceae bacterium | reverse complement strand
GTAAGGATGACAAAAAAGGAAGTAAGTTCAAAGGTAAACGTGGTGGAAAGTCTAGTGGAGGCTCAGGTGGGAAAGGCTCAAAAGTCTTTAATCGTAAACGTAAAAGTTCTGGAGCAGGTAAGAAGACCGGGAAGCCTACCCGTAAGTAATCATGAATATTTTTGAGTACGCTGAGCATATTCTTTTGGATGGTAGCCTCGAGAGTAAACTTCTGAGTGGAGATACTATTGATTGGACCACTATTCCTAACTATGAGCCTAGAAGAGTTCTTATTCCTAAGCGAACGAAGGAAATAGAGTTTTTAGAAGAGCAGGTTAAATTTCCCAAGAAAGGGGCCATGCTTGATAAGAAGCAAAGGGGGAAGGCGCTGCACTTCTTTGCTAATCATGAACTTCTTGCAATTGAAATGATGGCCGCGGCTATTATTTTATTCCCTCATGAACATCCCTCTGTTTTTAAGAGTCTAGTGGATACTATTTCTGAAGAACAGCTTCACTTTAAGTTATATCTCGATCGTATGAAAGAGTTGGGAGTAGAGTTTGGTCAATATCCTCTGAATCAATTCTTCTGGTCCTTTATGGAAAAAATAGAAGATATTGAAACTTTTTACAGCGTAGTATCTCTAACATTTGAACAAGCTAACTTAGACTTCGCTCTCTATTATCGAGAGCTTTTTAAAGAAATTGGGGATAGTAAGACTTCAGATATTATGAATACAATATATCAAGATGAAATTAAACATGTTGCTCGAGGTAGGGCCCATATTGCCAAGACCTTACTAAGAGAAAAGCAAGCGGAATCATTTTGGGATTATTTTCTTGAACTGCTTCCTTATCCCCTCAGTGCGGTAAGGGCAAAGGGAATGATCTTTGATGAAGAAGGTAGACGTAGAGCAGGACTTGATAGTGGCTATATTACAAATTTAAAAGATTATAAAAGTACTTTTAATGTTACTCAGCGAAAAGAATGGAAGTGAAGACCTATTATACAAACTTTACTTTCGAAGAGGAGCTTAAGGCTGCGCAAAAGATACAATATCAAAAGAAAAATCAACTCTTTGAATTCCTCTTCCTTTGGATTGAGGACGAATCCTCAAGTTTATGGACAAGCTATTTTTATTCTCAATTGTACTTAGATAAAATCAAATCCTATACGGAATCTGTTCCTCAATTGGTCAATAATGCTCAAGATCCAATCCTTTGGTGGGGAAATTCACGCTTGCTTCTAGAAAAAGATATTAATGATAAGCTTACGAGTTTTAGAGCGAGAGAGGTATTGGGGTACTCTTTAGATAATTCCTATATTATAGAAAATGAAAACGACTTAGAGCAGCTCTTTGGTGATAGCTCCTATCTCTTTAAAGGCACTTTTGGGTTTTCGGGAAGGGATCAAGTTAGAACAAAAGAGGAGGCCAAAAGGCTATCGTATCCATTTATTGCTGAGCCCTTTTTAAAACGACAGCAAGACTTGGGCTTAACTTTTCTTAATTCAGATGAATACTTTTGTATTGAAAACTTTAATGATGAGAAAGGTCAATTTAAGGGGGCTTATTTACTCGATAGAAGTGAAATTCCAGTTCATATTGTAGAGGCAGGAAAAAGGATATTTGATTGGTATAAGAATGAATTTGATGTCAAAAGCATCCAAATTGATATGTTCTCTTATCTAAGCTCTGAATCGAAGCAACTTGAATGGAATTACTTATGTGAAGTTAATCACAGAAAAACGATGGGCTGGGTTCTATGGAAATTAAAGTCTTTATTTAATACAAAGTATGGGGCTTTAAAGATTGTTAATAAGAATAAAAAGGTACAAGAGCAAAGTGGAAAGCTCCAGGTGATCGAGCTCTCACCACCCGGGCATGGAATAAAGGTTCTTTATATTGGATCTGAAAGAGAAGGTGAGGTTTTAAACTACTTACAAAACTTATTATAAACTTCCATAATCAGTTCAATGGCCGTCTCCATATCGGGCCCATAACTAATCACCCCATCTTCATGACCCTTCATAACAATAGTTCCTTGCGCCCTGTTACCTACGCAAGCTATTACCGAGTTGGCCATCTCTTCTGTTCCATAAGGAATATCGGCCGCAGTGGAGTCATAACCTTCTTCAATCATACCCTTCCATATTTCTTTACTGTGAATATGGAAAACGGCATTTATATTTTTAGGGTTAGACT
>JBFHGF010000523.1:0-2188 GCA_041583335.1 Bacteriovoracaceae bacterium | reverse complement strand
CATGAGGGTAACCGCTTCTTCAAGAGTTTGAATGCTACCATCACTAAAGTAAGGTGCTGTTTTGGCAATATTTCTTAGAGATGGGACTTTGAAAACAAACTTATCGTCTTCATCTTTAGTAACCTCAAAGCGCCCTAGGTCTTCTGTTTGATAGGGAACAACTGCACCAATCATTTGATAACTACCACCACCAATATTGGCCCCTTCATGACAGCTTACACAACCCTCCTCCATAAAAGTTCTCAGGCCTTCTTTTTCATCAGATGTAAGAGCATCGCGATTTCCCTTCAGGTATGCATCAAATCGACTAGGTGTAAGAAGGTTCTTTTCAAAAACCTCAATGGCCGCGGCCATATTATCATAAGTAACGGGATCTTTGGCCTTAGGAAAGGAAGCCTTGAACATGTCAGCATAGCCCTGCATAGATTTTAACCTTTTCACTACAGTTGCTTCATCGGGCATTGCCATTTCTACAGGATTAAGAACTGGCCCCTTGGCCTGTTCTTTAAGGTCCTTGGCCCTTCCGTCCCAGAACTGAGCTAAATTCAAACCAGCATTATAAACAGTTGGAGAATTCCTTCCCCCCCTTTGTGCCTTATGACCGGGACTTGTTGGTTCATTATCAACACCATAATGATCTAACAAATGGCAGCTGTTACAGCTGATATCACCAGCTAGAGAAAGTTGTGTTTCAAAATACAGCTTCTGCCCAAGTTTAGATCGTAAGGCCATAACTGGTGAGCTAATATCTACCAACCTCTCAGGGAGAGGCTCAAAACTGGCCGTCACCATCTCAAAATCTACTTTTGCATAATTTGGATTGGACTTATCAATCTTACTCTTGGCACATGAGCCCATGAGAAGAATAACCGACAAAAACAATACACTTTTTCCATTCATGATTTACTAGCTCCTTAAAATTTAAAAAATATGCTATTCCAACAACCTATTTTTGTATACCTAGCTTTAAACTGTAGACGCAGGAATTTCCTTAGTTCTTTCCTCTACAAAATATGCCAAAATAGACGATACGATATGGAGGAAGTAAATGCCCTTGGTTAAATCTGAATTTCCTGTGAACATCATGCTCAATAATGGTCACCTTCAAACCCTTTACCCTTATTTCTTTAGAAAAACTCCTGAGGTAAAACTCGATAGAAAGAGAATAACTCTTAAAGATGGTGACTTCATTGATTTAGATCATTTAAAGCAAGGTTCGGATGAACTTGTTGTCCTATCCCATGGTCTCGAAGGAAGTTCTAACACAAGCTATATTCGAGGAATGGCGAAACATCTTGGTGAAAATAACAACTACGATGTCATTGCCTGGAACATGCGCAGTTGCTCAGGTGAGCTCAATCGCAAAGATTATTTTTACCATGCAGCTTCCTGCGGTGACCTTAATGCCGTTATGGAATATGCTCTTTCCCAGCACCCCTATAAGAAAATACACCTCATTGGCTTTAGCCTTGGTGGCAATCTAACGGCTTTCTATGCCTCGCAGTTTGGGAATCAAAAAATCTCGCAAGTATGTTCTGCTGCCATATTCTCAAGTCCCATTCATTTAGAATCCAGTATTCGAAAACTCGACAATTCTCAAATTGGAAGTTTTTACACGGAAAGCTTCTTAGTCACCATGAGAAAAAAGGCCCTTGAAAAGCAAAGGTTGGGTATTTTAGATATTGATCCCGAGCAAATTAAGGCCTGCAAAAAGTTTTCTGACTTTGATAATCTCATCACAGCTCCGTTGCATGGTTTTAAAGATGCTAAAGAGTATTATGATGAAGCCAGTGCGATCAATGTTATCCACAAAACGAAAATCCCTACTCTATTCGTTCAATCAAAGGATGATCCTTTTCTAACCAAGCAATGCTTTCCTCTAAGACAGGCCAGAGAGAATAAGAACCTTTTCCTCGAGATCACTCCAACAGGAGGGCATGTTGGATTTATGTATTTCAACAAGGGCATTTCCTTTTGGGCCGAAGATCGCTCCGTTG
Source organism: Bacteriovoracaceae bacterium (assembly GCA_041583335.1). Lineage (GTDB taxonomy): Bacteria > Bdellovibrionota > Bacteriovoracia > Bacteriovoracales > Bacteriovoracaceae. The sequence continues at coordinate 191 of JBFHGF010000523.1, read as the reverse complement.
AGTTTTTAAGAGAAGTTGCCTAAAGTAATACAAAGTAAAATATTAAGGTCAGGGGAGCTTGGAGAATCCAGGCTGAGAGGTGTTTTCACGACCCTAGGAACTTGAAAACGTTAAGGCGTTCGTAAGGAGAAACCTTGAAGTCTAATATCGTATTTACCGATGAAGTCATACTCATAGACTGGCTCGTCTTT
>JBFHGF010000522.1:0-2188 GCA_041583335.1 Bacteriovoracaceae bacterium | reverse complement strand
TATGAAAGCCATTTCCGGCGAGCACCTACAAGTCAAAAGGGCAGTATGTATTGATGAATGTATTATTCATGCCTATCAAATGATTGATTCAAGATATACAAAATTTAGAAAGATCTCTTATAGTGAATCCTATCCTAAAGAGAGGCTCTTCTTTTATGGATATGAGGAATCCCTTTCTCATGTGTTAGTTGAGCTATTTTCTAATAGTGTTGAATCTATAGAAGATACTTTTAGGCCATGGATTAAGCTCAAGGGCCGGGAAGAAAATGGAATGATTCAAATTCAAGTGAGTGATTCTGGAGAAGAAATTCCTAATGCCGCCAAACAGCGAATTTTTGAACCTTTCTTCACTACAAAAGTAGATAAGAAACTGGTCGGAGTTGGGCTCAGTATCTCGCGCGAAATACTACGTGAATTAAATGGTACACTTGACTATGCCTATATCGATGAGGCCAACACCTTCACCATTAGCTTTCCAAAACTTGGAACTTAAACCCATTTTTTTAAATGGAAAAATTTCTTAAAATTGCTGAAATATTGATGCGAGTAGAAGTGATATCACTCTTTTTTCCAAACATATGAAACCAAAGGAGCTTAGTGGCAGTGGGGACTTCCATATGCTTAACTAGGTAGAGAAAGATACTCTTGTATAGGGATGAGTCTTCTTTTCCTAGATCAGCGACATCTTTAACCAAGTTTCTAAAGACCATGAAGGCCATATCAAGCTCTCCACGTTGTAGGATACTGTCCTTATTTACATCAAAGCGAATAAAGGCCGTTTCTAGATTCGTTAGGATAACCAGTACACGGCTTAAGTCTTCTTTCGTAAAGGGAACTTTAGGGTCGGGATTGATACGTGCATAGAGTTCAATATTGATCAGGTATTGGCGTAGTGTTCCCACTCCCGTCTCCTGAAGGAAGTCGTAGAGTTTGTTGTAATAAACCTGATACTTAAGTTCATTGAAGAAGACATGGAGGAAGTACTCTCTGAAGCACTGAACATCAAAGGCCTCTGTATCAGCATCTATAATAGGACAATATTTCTTTAGGTTTTTGTGTACTTGAGAGTTGATGCCAAAGGCATGTATGACATTATTCACATACTCGGTGAGCTCTTCACGAGAACTGCTTTGATTTCCGTCGGAGTGGTACATAAAGAGGTCGGAAGAGGCAATTGCCTCTGCTGCAAATCTTTCGGGATCATTTGGCCAAAAACCTAGGAATTCAACGAGTCCCTTGAGGTCGGCCATGGCGACTTTTAAATCTTCCTTATCGATATGCTTAAGCTTCTTATCTTTAGGATAGTGACCATAGACATCTATCGCCTTATGCATTGCCCAGCGGATCATGCTTGACGTTTGAAAGCCCGATTTGAAGCGCTTGTAATAGTTGTATAGGTAAGACTTATTCTGGTCATCTTGAAAGAAGCGGTAGTTCTTACTGATATATTCAAATTGCTCCCAGTAAGCATCGAGGTACTTTTGATCCAGGTTATAGTAGAGCCCTAATTTTGGTCTTTGGATGCCTGAGATGGGGGTTGGGGAGTTCATTTTAGTTATAAAGCGGTCATAGGTGATGGCATTGAAGTAGAGCATGCCTGTGAATTCTTCAAACCATGATACAAGTTTATCAATATCGCGATACTGAATTTCATCAATGGTTCCACCGATAAATTTTTCTTTAAAACGAGCAATCGGTACTTCGAGATCTTTGATCGAGTCCTCTTCGTTGAGAAAAGACTCAACAATGGAGAAGAGGTCTGCTGAAGTAATGATAACTTCTGTATCTGCGAATACTTTTATATTTTTACGTACGTCTTCAATAATTGAAAAGTAGTAATAGTACTGATTATTGATATCATCATGATCTTTCTTGAAAGCAAAGGCCCCGTCGAGTGCGGTAATAATCAGACCGGATGCTCGATCGAGTAATTCTGTGAACTCCTCTGAGGTGACGATATTGCGACTTCCTCCCAAGAAGAGCTTCTTGGCAAAGAACCAAGGTCTGATTTTATCAAGGTTAAGGTCATCATCTGATATCTTTAAGATACCTTTGAGTTGGCCGAGGAAGCTTTCAATATTTAATTGATAATTAAAGTCATTGTCATCAACTGATTGGTCGGCCGTCTTGAGGATCGTTCTGGCCAGGGATTCAATGTGGTAGAAGATCTGCTGACGTTTACCCCAAT